>JAFWBF010000016.1 GCA_017507285.1 Bacteroidales bacterium
GAAGAAAATTCATCTACATTCCGAGGGAATTTTGAGGTGGTATATCGGCCGAAAATTGATGGTATACCATTATTCCAATTACACCCTATCGTGAATAGATTTATGATAGGGTATAAATTTTAATTCATCCAACGGGTAAAAGAAATATTTTTTGATTATTGAGGATGCGAAAAAACTATCCTTGTAACTAAGCGTGTTAAAGTTAGTTGAAATATGAATTACATATTTTTTTGTCGAAAAAAGATATGTTTGACAGATTATCCGGAGGTAGAATTTGCGTAATCGGATATATTTTTGTACTTTTGCAAATTAATTTGCGTGTATACATACTGATGAAAGAAGAACAAGTCGAACATATAGAGATAACGCCTAATTTTATTGATTTAGACAAGGTTATTGCGAGTAAAAGTCCGTCGTTACAAAAGAAAATGCCACGTTTTTTGATGCGTTGGCTCAATAAATTATTGCATGTTGATGAGATAAATTATTATTTATACCTCTATCGCGACAAGTTTGGACCCGATTTTACCGATGCCATCCTAACCGAAGCATTGTCGGTACATATCGAGGTGGTAAACCCCGGCAATATACCGCAAACTGCCAATCCGCTTTTGGTGGGCAATCATCCTCTGGGGGGTGTTGACGGTATGGCACTGATAAACGAGATAGGCAAAATACGTCGCGACATACTTTTTCCGGTCAACGACTTCCTGCTTTACCTTCCGGGGTTGAGAGAGAATTTTATTCCCATTAACAAGGTGGGTCGAAACTCGTCGAACCTCAATGCATTGGAGGAGGCGTTTAAGGAAAACAATGCACTGCTGTATTTCCCGGCAGGATTATGCTCCAGAAAGCAAAAGGGCGAAATCAAAGATTTGGAATGGAAAAAGACTTTTATAAAGAAAGCTGTTCAATATCATAGAGATATAACTCCGGTGTATGTTGATGCCAAAAACACCAACCGCTTTTACAATATTGCCAATTTGCGAAAAAAAATAGGAATAAAGTTTAATATCGAAATGGCATTGCTACCCGATGAGATGTTTAGGCAACGGGGCAAGACCATTCGCTTGGTGTTTGGAAAACCAATAGCCTATACCACATTCGACGATAGGCGTACCGATTTGCAGTGGGCTGCATTGGTGCGTGAGCATGTTTATAAATTGAAAGAAAATCCTGATTTGGAATTTAAAATATAGATACTATGGATTTGAGCTATGTAATACCTCCCGTGGATAGGGAACTGATAAAAAAAGAATTGACAAGTCGGATATTTTTGCGGAAGACCAACTTTGGCAACCGTGAGATATATGTAACCACAGCACATATTTCGCCCAACATCATGCGCGAGATTGGGAGGTTGCGTGAACTGAGTTTTGCTGCCGAAGGTGGCGGAACGGGCAAGGAAGTAGACATAGACGAGTTTGATATGGCTCCGGAACCATACTGCTACAAGCAGCTTTTTGTGTGGAGTCCGGAAGATGAAGAGATAGTGGGAGGGTACCGTTTTATACACGGCTCCGACATAGCCCGCAAGCCCGATGGTACGCTGATGAGTGCTACTGCCGAGCTGTTTCATTTTACCGATTATTTTATAGATAGCTATATGCCTGATATGGTGGAACTGGGACGCTCATTTGTTCAGCCAATGTTTCAGCCTACGGTCAACTTCCGAAAGGGTATGTATTCGTTGGACAACCTTTGGGACGGCCTTGGTGCCATAGCTATTGAGATTCCGACAATGAAGTACTTCTTTGGAAAAATAACTATGTATCCACAAATGAACCGTAAGGCTAAGGATTATATTTTGTACTTCTATCAAAAACATTTCCCCGACCGCGAAGGTTTGGTAAGGCCTTTCGAACCGATGAAAATACAGTCGGACTACGACGAATTGGTAAATCTTTTCAATGGACGCAATTACAAGGAGGACTATCAGATACTTGTACGTTCGGTGAGGGAATTGGACTCGGCTGTGCCACCGCTGGTAAACGCCTATATGAACCTTTCGTCTACAATGATGTCGTTTGGCACTGCCATAAACCACGAGTTTGGAGGCGTTGACGAGACGGGAATACTTATAACCCTTCAGGACATATATCCGGCCAAAAAGGAGCGACACCTAAACTCGTACGAGAAAAAAAACAATTTGTTTAAACGTTTGCAGTTCTTTGCCACAAACAGAGAGCGACGTAAGGTTGCTGCCGAAAAAGATAAGGAAAACAAAGGTTTGTTTGGACGAAGGCAGGCAAAACGAAACAATTAAAACTGGCAAAATAACAATTAGTCTATGGATATAAAAACGGCAACATTTGCGGTAAGCAATTCGACATACAAAAAATGTCCCAAACCCGACAAGCCGGAGTATGCTTTTATAGGCCGCTCCAATGTGGGAAAGTCGTCGCTTATCAATATGCTGGTAGGCAACAAAACTTTGGCAAAAACCGGAGCCAAGCCGGGAAAGACACAGCTGATAAATCACTTTGAGATAAACCATTCGTGGTTCTTGGTGGATTTGCCGGGATATGGCTATGCCCGCATTTCGAAAACCTCGAGGGAGAAGTGGTCCAAAATGATAGAGGAGTATTTGCTTTATCGCGAGAATTTGATGAATGTGTTTCTGCTTATAGATTCGCGTATACCGCCCCAAGCTATTGATTTGGACTTTATAAATTTTCTTGGCCTCAACGGGATACCATTCACCATAGTGTTTACAAAAATAGACAAGGGCAAGCAACGGGAGGTGGATGCCAACATTGCCGTTTTTAGGAAGCGTTTGCTCGAAACATGGGAGGAAGTGCCGCTGATGCTTCGCTCGTCGTCGGTAACGCTGAAGGGAAAAGATGAGATACTGAGTTTGATAGACAAAATAAATCCATTATTTGAAAATATTGAATAGCAATACAAAAAAACGAACAATACTACTGAACAAAAAACTATGAGAATAAATAAAAAAATAATACTTTCGGTTGTAGGTGTAGCTCTGTCTATGATGGTGGTGGCACAGCAAAATGTGGCCGATTACGTAAAAAAAATGGTTGAAGAACCGGATTTTGAATCGGCAATGGTAGGTATATCCATTTATAATGCTACAACCGGAGAAAACATCTATAGTTATAATGAAAACAAGTCGTTGATACCGGCATCGATACAAAAGCTTTTAACCACGAGCGCGGGTTTTGAGGAGTTGGGCGCCAATTTTCGCTTCAGAACCTCTATAGGCTATGTGGGCGAGCTGGACAAGAAAGGACTACTACAGGGCGATGTGGTTATCGTTGGTGGTGGCGACCCTATTTTGGGTTCGTACCGCTACAAGCAAACGGCTATAGATTCGGTTTTTGCCAAATGGTATGAAATATTATCGGTTATGGGAGTGAAGGTTATAGGTGGGCATCTTAGTTTCGACGCTTCGATATACGACGATAGGCCACTGCACGATAGTTGGATGTGGGGCGATATAGGAAACTACTACGGCTGTGGTGTGCATGGGCTTAATATTCATGAAAACATGTACTTTGCACATTTTGATGCCGGCTCTGCTTTGAACCAAAAAGCTACCCTTGCAAATGTTACTCCCAAGGATATAAATCTGATAAGCGAAGTGAATGTTACTACAGGCGAGAGCGGTAGTGGCGATAGGGTGGTGATATATGGGCCACCGATTGATAATGTGCGATTATGCACAGGTACTGTGCCTTTAGGTAAAAAGAATTTCAAAATAAGGGGTAGTTTGCCAAATCCGCCCAAAACTTGTGCCGAACTGTTTGCAAAGTATTTAAATAAGAATGGTATAGCAGTGGCAGATGATGTGGTTGAAAATTCGACAAACAAACGTGACATAACAATGGTATTTGACTACTATTCTCCAAGCTATGCCGAAATAGTTGCTTACGCCAATCAGACAAGTAACAATATTTACGTTGAAAGTATATACAAATACTTGGGATATAAAAAATATAAGATAGGAACTTTTGAGACAGGTAGCCGAGCAATAACCGATTACTTAAAGCTTCATAATCTATCAACCAAAGGAGTACGTATAGTGGATGGTAGTGGCCTATCAAGGATGAATATGATGACGGCGCGGTTTATGACCGACTTTTTGACCGAGGTGTCGAAACAACCATATTATGCTGATTACTTAGAAACATTATCGCAGATAGGAAAAAGTGGAACGGCAAAGAATATGCTTAAAAATACGAATCTAAAAAGGGATATATATATAAAGAGTGGAAGTATGAATGGGATAAAATCCTATGCCGGATATATTGTTGGTAACAATGGCGATGTGATAACCTTCTGCTTTATGGTAAACAACTTTAAGTGTTCGGGTACTAAAGTGGGCAAAAAATTGGAGCAGATATTGCTGATGTTGATTGACTAGAATGGAAGTTGCCTTTATAGATTTTTAATATTAGTTTTGTACTCCTATTTTGCAATAATTGAGTCGTAGAAACTGTAGAAAAGATAAAGACTAATATATAAATATATTGTATTATAAAAAACCAATAAGCAGGATATGATAAATAAGAAAGTATTGCTATGCATGATGTTGATCACCGCTATATGTGGAACAAGTGCTTATGCGTCGAAGAAGGATTCGAAGAAAAAAGGATATAAGTTTACGATTACGATAAACAATACCACAGATAGTGTTATCTATCTGGGGCAGTATTACAAAAAGAATCAGTATGCAATAGATACGGCCTACATTAATAAAAAAGGGCAATTTGTGTTTGAGGAAAAAGAAAAGGAACTGAAACCGGGGCTGTACTTTTTTACAGACAACAAGAATAAGTTGGCAGAATTTACGGTAGGCAACGAACCACGAGACTATAAATTTTTTACCGATGATGCAAACTGGACTTTACACATGGAGATTAAAGGCTCAAAGGATAATGAAAAATTTATGGAGTATCAGCAGATACGTAGGGAAATGAACATGGCATTGGACGAAGCCCGACAAAAATATACCGATGAGGAGTTTAAGGCCTATCGAAAGGAGCAAGGAAAGAGGTTGGATAGTATAAATACGGCTTTTGTTGCTCAAAATCCCGAGCATATATTGTCTATAATTATGTCGGCAACCAAGGAAATTGATGTGCCTACTGTGGATTCGGCCGGCAACCCACTAAGCGACAGACAGCAGTATGAATACTATGCCACACACTATTTTGACAATATGGCATTGGACAACGAAGCTATCCTTCGTACTCCCAAATATGTTTTTTACGATAGAGTTGAACGCTATTTCGACCAGGTGATAAACGGTGCCACTCCCGAAATGATATGTAAATATGCCGATATGCTGTTGGAAAAGGCTCGTCCGGCAAATGATGTGTTTAAATACCTAGTGCTATACATTGCCGAAAAATATTTGCAAAGCAATATTATGTCGTATGATGCTATATATGTCCACATGATAGAGAAGTATTATATGTCCGGCGATGCTTTTTGGGCTAGCCCCTCGGATATAGATTTCGAAACAAAACGAGCAATGACATGGAAAAAGCTACTGATAGGCGAGAAGGCTCCGGAACTTATACTTAAAAATCAGGAGGGTGTATGGCACTCCTTCTATGACATACCAAACAAGTATACCCTGCTTATATTTTGGGCTCCTTCGTGCGGACATTGTGCTACAATAATTCCTGCACTATACAAGTTCTATGACGAATACAAGGATGTTTATGACATTGGAACCTTTGCCATAAATACAGATATAGGTCCGGAAGATGTGGAGAAATGGAAAAAATATATAAAGGACAAAGGTTTGAATTGGGATAACTACAATGGCGGTGAAGCCAACGTGGATTGGCACGAAGTGTACGACATTATTTCTACTCCGGTGATATATTTGTTAGACAAGGACAAGAAGATTGTTGGGAAAAAACTAGATGCCGACATACTGAAGAAACTATTTGAAATATTGGAACCAGAGAAAACAAGAATTGCTAATGAGCAAAAAGCCACTCAAACAGAGGTGAAAGAGAATAAATAGAAACAGAATAATAAATTATACAAAAAAACATGACAAAACGAATTTTAACTATCAGCTGCATAGCACTACTATTGGGTGCTTGCGGCTCAAAAAAAGATGAGATGAAAGAAAATCCTTTCCTAACCGAATGGGATACTCCCTATGGAGTTCCTCCTTTTGATC
>JAFWBF010000122.1 GCA_017507285.1 Bacteroidales bacterium
ACATACAAACGGTCGTGTAGCAAGTGGGAAATTATCGTGCAATGTATGCGCAAACAGTCATACAACTGAGATCATAATAATCAAGTATTTCAGTCTCATTTCAACGAGGACTTTTCCAATAAGATTCAAAATTGTTTTTCAACACTTTAGACCAGATAAAAAAATACTATTACATCCATTTCAAAATAATGTAACAAACTGATATATCGAAAATAAGATAAAAAAAGGAAATTTTTGAGCCAAAATGATGTTTTTCGAATTTAAAAATGGTGTTTTTCGAGTTTAAAACAACAAATTATCAACAGAAAAAGAGTAAAATATCAACAAAAAAAACATTTTTTTCACACCATAAGGGATTAGATTTATTATTATCTAATCAAGTGTAACACAAGATATTAAATTCAATATTTGATTAAAATATTTTGGCAATTTGAATAAAAATATGGAATTGTAGAGAAAAAAATTTTGTCATGTCAAATAATTTTCGGAAATTTGCACTTCGTTTTCATAGTAAATAGTGATTTAAAATAACATATTAATTACGATGGCAAGAGTTTGCGAAATTACAGGAAAAAAAGTGGTCACAGGTAACAATGTGTCTCACTCAAACATTAAAACTAAAAGAAGATTTTATCCAAATCTTCAAACCAAAAAGTTCTACATTCCTGAAGAGGACTTGTGGATCACATTGAAAGTATCAGCAAAAGGTATGCGCATCATCAATAAGAAAGGTATTTTGGCTGCTCTTACTGATGCCGTGGAAGCTGGACACATTCAATTGTAAAACTAGTAGAATTAATTATTAATCTTAAAAGAAAGAGGTATTAAAAATGATTATTGTTCCTATCAAAGAAGGCGAAAACGTTGAAAGAGCTCTAAAGAAGCTAAAACGTAAGTTTGAAAAAACAGGTGTTGTAAGAGAGCTAAGAGACCGTCAAAAGTTTACAAAACCTTCAGTAAAAGCAAGGGAACGTAGATTGAAAGCTATCTACATTCAAAAAATGCACCAGGAAATGCTTGATAAATAGGTAGTTTCCATCTAAATCAAAAAAAAGTGTTCACAGATATTTGTTTGTGAACATTTTTTTTTGTAACTTCGCAACATGAAAATAATGCAGACCATATCACAATTCATTGATTATATATCAATTGAGCGAAGATTATCGTTATTGACGGTGTCTGCATACACAATTGACCTCAACTCGTTTCGAGAATTTGCCACCCAAAATCAGATAGAAAATATTGAAGATGTCGACTCCATGCTTATCCGCCAATGGGAGATGAAACTATTAGAAGAAGACAAGCTTTCTAGTCGTAGCGTGTGTCGCAAATTGGCAGCACTGAGGTCGTGGAACAAATATTTACGAAAACAAAGTATTGTAAAACAGGATCTTTTTGTAAAAATTACCGCTCCAAAAATTCAACATCAACTACCCGTATTCTTCCGCGAAACGGAGATGAAAAAATTAAACGATACACCATCTTTATTTCCCGAAACATTCGAAGGTATACGCGATTCACTGATGATAGAATTATTTTACGAAACCGGAATACGCCGGGCAGAACTTGTAAATCTATGTGACAACAGTTTTGATTTTGAGAATAATACGGTTAAAGTACTTGGTAAAAGAAACAAAGAACGAATAATTCCCATAGAAATAGAACTAAAACAAAATATACTATATTACTTAGATGTTCGTTATAATACCATAAAATGCGATAGCGAAAAGTTCTTTGTAAGCGAGAAAGGCAAACCTATAACAGCAAATAAAGTAGGTGAGATAGTAAAAAAATATATGTCGAAGGTATCGAATGCCGAACGCATAAGTCCACACATTTTAAGACATAGTTTTGCAACACATCTATTGAACAATGGGGCTGACATAAATGCTATAAAAGAACTTTTGGGACATAGCAGCCTTGCTGCTACACAAGTTTATACGCATAACTCTATTGAAAAGTTGAAGAAAATTTATAAATCCGCTCATCCAAGAGCATAAACAAAGGAGGTTTTTATGAATATCAAAATTAACTCTGTAAAGTTTAAAGCAGATCCGAAACTAGAAAATTTTGTAAACAACAAAGTTTCGAAACTCGAACGTACTTTCGACAACATCACATCATGTGAAGTTTCGTTAAAGGTTGACAAACCCGAATCTGACAACAACAAAATTGTAGAAATTCAACTTGTTTTGCCTGGTCAAACGCTGTTTAACAGCAAACAAGCCGACACCTTTGAAGATGCAACCTTACAAGTTGTAGATGCAACCAAGATGCAACTAAGCAAATACAAAGAACGCTTCAACAAAAAGAACGGAGAACTCAAAACAGATTTATACGAAATGTCAAAAGAAAAAATCGAAGATGAGGAATTCGATAATTCAGAAGAATTTGATGAAGAAAACGAACAATAAATCGTTATTGATAATCAAAAAAATAAAGAGCGATATTGTATAATATCGCTCTTTATTTTGACTATTTCCTTGGCATTATCACTATCGACAACAGCACATAAAAGAGTATTATAACCGGAACTGCATACACTCCCAAAAATAAGAGCAACAGCAAATCTACTCCAAGAAACAAGTATCGGACCTTATTGTCTACCCATGAAAAGTTTTTAAACTTGAGTGCAAACAATGGCACCTCCAACACAAGCGACACTGACATCACCAGCGACATAACTGCTATAAGCCACGGATTTGACATAAGTTCAACAAGAGCTCTGCCATCAAACCAAGAGAAAAGCAACAACTTCGAGGGATCGCTCACAGATAGTATTATACCGTAAGCTGCCCATACCATTGCATTGGCGGGAGTAGGAAGTCCTATAAATGAAGATGTTTGACGCTCATCAAGGTTAAACTTTGCCAATCTGTATGATGACAATGCAGGCATAAGTAATGCAACAAACTTCATCCATTCCATATTTGACAGTTGGAAAGTGGTAGTTTCCAAAAGCGAAAACACTATAAATCCCGGTGCCACTCCAAATGTTATCACATCAGAGAGGGAATCTAACTCCTTGCCTATTTCAGACTGAACATGTAGCAGGCGTGCCGTCATTCCATCGAAGAAATCAAAGAAAGCGCCCAAGAATATAAATAGTGCAGCACAAATAAGATTGCCTTGCAAAGATTGCCATACTGCCAATGTTCCACACACAAGATTAGACAAGGTGATGATATTTGGTATATGTTTTTTCATATATGCTATATATCCTTCATATAAACCAAAAGAACCTGAGAAAACGAGAATTACCACACTTTCATCAGATTCTTTGGTCAACAACAATTATAACAAAAAATCAATTATTCGTATTTTTTCACTATTTCTTTGAAATCCGGATTATCCCAATACTTGCGGAATTCGATATCTAATACAGCCTTAGGCTTATAAATAAGAGGTTCTTCATCGCAAGCATACTTCAAATTTTCAAGAACACCTGCCAAATCGTCCAAGCGAGCATAACATACAGCACGCAAATAAGCAACTTGATGTGTTTGCTCCAAACAGCAGTCTAAAGTACGTATTGCTCCGCTTGTATTTTCGGTCATTAGCTGAGCAAATGCAAGATTGTATGTACATTGTTTTGATTTCAACAAGTCAAGAGCTTTTTCGTAATCGCCATGTTTTAGATATACTATAGGTAAGTTGTCTTCAGCTTCACGGCTACCATTTTTTATAGCTTCGTTGAAATAGTATTCAGACAATGTGTAATCTTTCTTTGCCAAAGCCAATAAACCTAGATTGTTTAGCACTTCAGGGCTGTTGGGTTCCATCTTCTTGGCCACGTTTAGGAAGCGTTCAGCTTCGCTAAAGTTTTCCAACATAAATGCTGCTGCACCTGCATTGCTCCATGCCGACCATTCATTACTGTGATGCTCTGTTGCCCACTTGTAAAGCTTGAATTTCGAAGCATAGCTGTGATTGATATAGGCAGCATACATAAGTTCTTCGAAAGTAAGATCTTGAGGAGTAAGGGTTGCCAATTTTGCCAACTCTTGATCTGTTTTACGTGCCAAGGGATAATAAAGAGCTATTTGACAACGACGCAAGTCGGGGAATATATCAGCTTCCAATTCTGGATAAATCAAAGTCATATTTCTAATCATCTGTTCGCGTTTAACCACATTGCGTTGGGTTTCCACTACATTGATGATAGCATTGCGATCTTCTATGTTTGAATTTTCTACCATTGTAACGAAGTGTGTCCAGTCTTCACCGGCCGCAGTAGTAGTTATCACAACTTCTTTCAACAATTTATGCTTGTAATAGGCATAATCTTTATTTCTTATTTCGGCACGGTCAGCCATTGTTTTTATCACATCGTTGAGTAGTGCTTGGGCATGTTTCATACCATCTTCAGCTCTTTTCTTTGACACATCAACGTTTGCAGTCTCTTCACCTTCGGGCGAGGACCAGCCTGTTACGTTTATTTGTTTAGGCATACCATCACGAAGAATCACACGTTTAAGATCTTCATAATTAGACTTTGCATTGAATTTTTTGTTTACAAAGAAATCCCAATCTGTCTTATGGCTACCATTGGCATAGTATATATCAGCTGTTTCGGCTACACCTTTTGTTTTATCATAGTTGGTTGGAGCTATCGAAACGGCACCAATTATCGATACTAATGCCGAGGTATTGCACACTCCGTCTGCAATAACTACAGTGTCGAATATTGTGGTTTTTAGCTTTTGCACCAAATCTTGTGAAAACTTACACTCGTCATCAGTTTCAGAACATTTGTATCCGATAGGAGCCAATGTTAGTTTTGCCAATTCCATACCAGGCTTGTAATCAACCTCATCGGAATAAACAAAACGTCCACCGTTTTCGTAGTTGATAGTAATACCGTCTCCTTCTACTTTTTCACCCTTAAGCTGAATAGGAGTTAGCTGTAGGTTTCCTCCCTTCCATTCCAATACAGGTTGTACGAATACTGCCACCTTTTTGTCGAAGTATTCGGCAGGAATGGAGCCTGCAAATTTAATCATCACTTTTCCATCCATAGTCTCCATCGGATTAGGAGTAGGTTGATAGCGTACTGTGTTGCTGTTCTTCGCCATTTTTGAAAGACCACCGCATCCTGCTAGTATCAGTGGAACAAACAACAATGATAAAATCGATTTTCTCATATTTGTTATTATTTTATTATTTCTTGTATGATAAACTATTACTATATTTCTTACTATAACAATGTTTTTTTGGCTTCCGCTGCAAAAAATAAACCTATTCGACTCAAAATTTTCGCTATCGGAAGGGGTTTTATGCTCACACATATACACCTAAATTACAACACATTGTAGAGCCAAAACCATAGTTCAAACCCTTCAACATACTGTTATCTACCAAATTGCAAATATACGTATAAATTTTGGATTATTCTATATCTTTCGAAAAAAAATATTTTATCACTACTTTTTTCGCTCCAAAAGGGAATGAAAATATCTCGAAATAGAGACCCAAAAAATATGAATATAGATAAACTGAAAAATGATGATAGGGTATCAATCCGCTCACAGTATACCGTCAAGCTCTTTACACCCGGGTGTGAAGAGTTTGACAATAGGGTATAAAATCCATAAAACACTTTTATCTGTATTACAATACTTTAATCCCTACCATTAATTCATCGCCATCTTGCCGATTTTCCATCACGAGGTTTTTGAAATTTCCTCGCGATGTTGTAAAAAATTCCTCGTGATGTTTTCAAATCTGCATCACGAGGAATTTTTAAGAGCATCGGCAGAGAATTTTCAACGATAAGACAACATCAAAAATATCCCTATGCATCAAGAAAAATCAGCTATGCTTCTATTTTGTATTTATAACTAAGAGCTAGTTACCATTTGCCTAGTCAATCTTTCCACCTATTGTCTCTATTATCATAAGCATTCTACAACCCATAGGATTTTCGTTTTCATCAGTCGTCGGTTGCCAACGCTGTAGAAGTTTTATTACTATGTCCAAAAAAATTATTTGTACAGAATAAATTTACATCCACAAAGATACATATTTTTTCCATATTGCAACATATTCAACAAAAATATGTATCTTTGTAAGTTGGTAATAATATGCTTTTGTTTATAACGATGTACTTTTCAATCGTTTATTGGCATATTATTATTACAAGAATGCTAGTAAAAAACGAAAAAACGATAGAATATATGTCAATAGAACTGAGCGAACAGGAAGTAATCCGTAGGAACTCGTTGGCAGAAATGAAGAAATTGGGCATCAACCCCTACCCTGCCGACCTTTATGAAGTAAACGCAAAAACTTGTGATATATTGGAACAGTATCCAAAAGATAACACTCTGTTTCAAGAAGTAAGCATAGCCGGGCGTATGATGAGTCGCCGTATTATGGGTGCAGCATCATTTGTAGAACTTCAAGACAGTCATGGAAGAATACAGCTGTATATCAAGCGTGATGAAATTTGCGAAGGCGAAGACAAAACATTATACAACACCGTGTTTAAACGTCTTACCGACATTGGAGACATAATTGGTGTAAAAGGATTTGTGTTTGTAACACAAATGGGCGAGATAAGTATTCATGTAAAAGAGTTTACAGTACTAAGCAAATCACTACGTCCATTGCCTATAGTAAAGGAAAAAGACGGTGTGGTTTACGATGCTTTTACCGACCCTGAACAACGCTACCGCATGCGCTACGTGGATCTTATAGTAAACCCACAGGTGAGAGACACCTTTGTAAAACGTTCTCTTATTGTGAACACTATGCGTAACTACTTCAACGAGCAAGGATACCTCGAAGTGGAAACTCCTGTACTTCAACCTATCCCCGGAGGAGCAGCAGCACGCCCATTTATCACTCACCACAATAGTTTGGATATAGATTTATACTTGCGTATAGCCAACGAACTGTATCTAAAACGTTTGATTGTGGGTGGATTTGAAGGAGTATACGAATTTTCGCGCAACTTCCGCAACGAGGGTATGGACCGCACCCACAACCCCGAGTTTACTTGTATGGAAATATATGTGGCATACAAGGACTATAATTGGATGATGACTTTCACCGAGAATATGCTTGAACGTATAGCCACAACCCTTCATGGTAAAAGTACAGTGAAGATTGGCAACAACGAAATTGACTTCAAACCTCCATTCCGTCGCTTGCCAATGTTACAAGCCATCAAGGAAGCTACAGGCGTGGATATTTCGGGAATGGACGAGGCTCAACTACGCGAAACCTGCACCAAACTTGGAGTGGAAATAGACGAAACTATGGGTAAAGGCAAACTTATAGATGCCATATTTGGTGAAAAATGCGAACACAACCTTATACAGCCAACATTCATTATCGATTACCCAATCGAGATGTCGCCACTATGTAAACGTCACCGCAACAACCCCGAACTTACCGAACGCTTCGAACTATTTGTTAACGGTAAGGAACTTGCCAACGCCTATAGCGAACTCAACGACCCAATAGACCAACTTGGCCGTTTCCAAGAACAACTACGCTTGAGTGAAAAAGGTGATGATGAAGCTATGTTTATTGATATGGACTTTGTACGTGCATTGGAATATGGTATGCCCCCGACATCGGGTATGGGTATAGGTATAGACCGCCTAACTATGTTTATGACCGGCGAGCAATCTATTCAAGATGTACTCCTATTCCCACAAATGCGCCCCGAACGCAAAGCCAAAGTAAGCTCCGACGAAGACTTCAAAGCACTGGGAGTAGCCGAAGCTTGGATACCAATGCTTAGAAAACTTGGTTTCAACACAGTAGAATCGCTTAAAGATGCCAATGCCAACAAGCTGTACAACGACCTAAACGGATTGAGAAAGAAAAATAAATTTGACATCCCTGCCGTAAAGAAAGAAGAGGTAGATGCGTGGATAGCACAGCAATAACAATATAGAAAAACAAGAGTGTACAGCCTTTTGAGTCTGTACACTCTTTTTATTAACAGTCAATAACAATATTATGAAAAGAACAATAATTGCAATAATATCATTCGTGTATGCAATATCTTGCACCGCACAGTTTGATAAATATTTCTCGAACCAAACCCTCCGCGTGGACTATTACCGCAATGGTTGCAAAGGCAAGGAAACTATTCGTTTCAAAGCCTTTATAGCCAAACCCGGCGAATGGGCAGGCAGTACCACACACCTGCTCGACCCCTTCAACTATGGTGCACACCGTGTAATGGTGGTAGATGCCACCACAAAAACACCCTTATACTCACGCACATACAACTCACTGTATCACGAATATATAGCCACAGAAAAAGGCGAGAAAAAGGTAAAGAAGTTCGAAGAAACGGTGCTTATCCCCTACCCCAAGCAGGCTGTGGATATACAAATTCAGAGTCGCGACAAAGATTGGGCATTCACCACATTGGAAACCTTCCACTTCGACCCCTCGTCTGCCAAGGTAGAAAAAGTAAACAACCAAGTAGAGGTACGCAAGCTGCACCACTCCGGCAACCCTCATAACAAGGTAGATATAGCCATAGTAGCCGATGGCTACAGCATCAACGATACGGCCAAAATGCGTAAAGACTTTGCCACTTTCGTAAGAGGAATAGTCAAATACAAACCCTTCAGCCAACACAAAGAAGACATAAACGTATGGGGAGTGGCAGCAATTTCCGAAGATAGTGGTATAACCAATCCATTGAAAAAGAAATATCTCAAAACTGCCGTTGGCTCAACATTCAACTCATTTGAGATTGACCGCTATATAATGACTTTCGAGATACACACCATGCACGATGTATTGCAACACTGCCCCTACGACCATATCATAGTAATGTCGAACACAGACACCTATGGCGGCGGTGCAATATACAACTTCTATGCCGACGTTACTACCGGCGACGAAGCAATGTTTACCGTTACACACGAATTGGGGCACTTGTTTGGTGGCTTGGCCGATGAATATGTAGATCCTAGTGTTACCTACAACGGTATACACAACCTTAGCCGCGAACCACTTGCACCAAATATTACCACATTGGTAAACTTTGACGAAAAATGGAAACACCTTGTTGATGAAGGAGTTCCTGTGCCAACGCCCATCAAAAAGGAATATCTTCGAAAAGTGGGAGCTTTTGAAGGCGGTGGCTACCAAGCCAAAGGCATATATCGCCCTATGGTACGCTGTATGATGAATACCGGTGGCAACTTCTGCCCGGTATGTGTAGAAGCATTGGAAAAAATGTTTAAGATATACACCGAATAATGACTTTCAGTACGTTGGAAATAGTAGCAGCCATCATCGGGTTTATATACCTAGTGTTGGAATACAAAGCCTCGACGTGGCTGTGGCTGTTTGGTATCATCTCGCCAATACTCTATACCTATGAGTTTTACATCAACGGGGTGTATGCCAATATGGCCATACAAATCTATTACATTGTTGCCGCTGCATACGGTATAATGGTTTGGAAGGGCTTGCTAAAGTCCAAAAACGAAAGCAAGGAACTGCCCATCAGTTCGATGCCAAAACACTACACCATTCCAACCATTGCCATAAGCGTAATACTATGCATAGCCATACCGCTGATACTAAGATATTTTACAGATAGTAACATTTGGCTGCTCGACGGTATATCTACCGCCCTAAGCATTGTGGGAATGTGGATGTTGGCACAAAAATACTATCAGCAGTGGATAGTATGGATAATAGTGGAACCTATAATAATAGCCACTGCTCTACAAGCCGAAATGTATGCAACAGCCTTGCTCTATGTGGTTTACACCGTTATTGCAGTAATGGGA
>JAFWBF010000017.1 GCA_017507285.1 Bacteroidales bacterium
GACACACTTCTTTATTCTTGCACAATCTCCAAATATCATATTTACAGTTTTAACCGGTTTTTATTTCATTTTTCTACATATAGCTTCACATGCTTCGTCCAATTGGCCGAACACTGGCACAAATCCGTCAGCACCTCCATAATACGGATCTTTCACATATCTGTTCTCGCCCGGATATACCTCGTTCAATATATAATCAACCTTTGCACGATCTTCGTCTGTTTTCGCCATAGCCATAACGTCATTGTAATTATTTCTATCCATTATATATATGCGATCGAAATATTTAAAATCGGCATATTCAAACAAACGCGAACGTATTCCGGTAATATCAATACCATATTTTCTACCCACAGCCACAGCACGCGAATCGGGCGACATACCCACATTACAATATTCAAATCCGGCAGAATCAATTTCAAAATCCAAACCGTATTCCACAGCTTTACTACGCAATATACCTTCGGCCAAAGGCGAACGGCATATATTTCCCAAACATATCATCAATATCTTCATAAACAGAAAAAAATAAAAAGCCCATCATAAAACCTACGATGGGCTAAACACCTATATAATTATGAAAACAAAATCACTTTACAGCTATAGTTTCTATTTCAACCATGACCCCCAAAGGCAACTTTTGAACAGCGTAGGCTGCACGTGCAGGAGGATTTACAGAATAGTATTTTCCATACACTTCATTCATTGCTGCAAAATTATCCATAGTGCTCAACAAGCAAGTAGACTTCACTACATCTGCAAAAGTATAGCCGGCTTCTGTAAGTATAGCTTCTATATTCTTCATTACTTGTTCGGTTTGTTCCTTTATTCCACCTTCTACAACAGCACCCGTTGCAGGATTGATAGGCACTTGACCTGATATATACAATGTGTTTCCTGCCAATACTGCTTGACTGTAAGGTCCTATTGCTTTAGGAGCCTTATCGGTATTAATTATCTTATTCATGTTTTTATCTATTTAATTATTGTTTATTATTATTTCTTTATTACTATTTTCTTCGACACCTGTGCTTTGTCGTTTGCTATATTTACTATATATGCTCCGTTAGGCAGATTAGTCAAATCCATACGTTTGCCTGATATGTTCACATCAGTTTCTTCGTAGCAAACCTTACCATCCAAACTCAATACTTTCACACTGTAAATTTCATCGCTCGAAGCCATAATAGTAAATATACCGGTTGATGGATTAGGAACAAATGATACTTCCATATCATTTTCGGCAGTTAAAATAGATACTTCACCTTTGGCATAAATAGTTTTTTCGGCCGAGTAAACAGGCAAACAATCACCAAACTGAATCTTTACACGATAGGTGTAATTACCCACTTGTCTTAAAGTATCAAATATCGACGACGACGAACCGGCAATAACAATCCATTCGTTATCTTCGTACTTACGTTCCCACTGTACAACCTCACCTTTGTTGTTTTGGATTCTCAAACGACCAATCTTTTCATTCACATTTACAGTATCTGAAGTAAACGATATGTTACCACCATGCGAATAGTTTACAGCAATCAACACTGTATTACTTGTATCGTAAATACCTGTAGCAAAAACTATTCTACGGAAATATGTACTATCTGACAATGTTCCGGGAGTATAATTAATCTCATTGTTTGTACCTATAGCATCAGCCCACGATGTTGTCAAAGTTTTGTATTGCCACAAATATGTATAAGGAGATGTTCTTCCTGTAGGCTCACTACCCACCAATGCCTCTACTTCTACTGCTTGACGATTTTCCAAACCACAATATGCTTGGGCACCCGAAATTTCATTATTTTCTATAGGCTCAAAATCGGTAGTAAAACTAATTGTGGCACCCATACCTATTCCGTAAGCATTTTCAGCAAAAGCACGTACATAATAAGTGGTATATTCTGCCAAATCTGTTAATGGGAACGAGAAATTATTTGTGTTATCCAAATTATTTGCTTCATAAATTTCCAAAGGCTGATTTACTGTATCAAAAGCCTGATTCATCGATACCATAAATCCGTAACGGGTAACGGATGCGTCAACCGTATCTTCTATACGACCTCTCAAATTAGCCGAACTTGCAGTAATATTATTGGCCGAACGAGAAGTAAGAATAGGAGCTCCTGTCAGTGTACTAAATTCTACAGCTGTAGATGAGTATGTAGTACAATATGGGTTTATTGCGTATGCTCTCGCATAGTATTGTGTTCCTCTTTGCAAACCGGTAACTCTGATGGAGTATTCCCCCTCTCCTACCAATGTATCGGCGATATAATTACCTTCACCCAAAACAGGTTCGGGTGTTGTTCCCCAACAAACGCCACGCGAAGTAACATTTACTCGTTGTGTGTCTATAACATTGGCAGAAAGAGTAGCAGCCGACGATGTAACACCTGTTGCCGACAACATTGCCAAAGTTGGAAATGTATCCAACAACATATATTTAAATTGTATAAATACTGTATCAACAACAGTAATATCTGTAATGGGTTTCACTATCATAGATGTTCCGGTGTAGCCACCCATAGCATCATACCAACTCCACGATGCAGGTGTAGAACGGTTGGAGAAACGATTGTTTGACGACGTTGGATAAGATGTTGATGGATTATAGTTCGACGAATCGCCATTGGCCGAAACTATATAACATCCTTGGTGAAGAGGATTACAGTTTAATGTATTTGAGTTGTTTCCGGTCAATCTCCATCCTGCAACATTTTTATCTACGTGATATATAAGCATTCCCTCAGCAGGAAGATATGTATCCCAACCTGTCTTTTGTCTATTTTCCAATATATAGTATTCTTTTGCATTGGCCGAAGTCAATTTGTACGACACATTGCTATCTGCCAAATTGCCCATCAATATTTGTGCAGGCTCTACCAGCTCAGTATGGGTATGCCAATTCAATATTTCACGTTCAACGGCACAAAGACCTGAAGGTGTACGGCTATCATTGTTATAACAACCGCCATGCATCAAACTAAAATCGCCCAAACCGACGCCTTCACCTGTAGCACTTGCACCATCAGTGTCATAAAAATCCGGCAAACCAAGAACATGACCAAACTCGTGACACATTGCTCCTATACCATCGGCAATAAGACTATTTTTCTTTTCGCCCGAGCATGAATAAGTATGTACCTTTATTCCATCTTTAACCACATTGTATTGATACAAAATGGATTTATGAGGCCATATTGCATCAGCCTCGCCCGATGTTGATTGTGGAATACCGGCAAATATAATATGTACATTATCCAAAGTATCATTATTATCGTTATCGTATTGAGTAAAATCAATGTTATAAGCTGTATCTGCGTAGTTTATGGCATCCATCACCAATCGTTGTACATTGGCATCATGTCCATAAGAAGTCTGACGACCATAATACGACAAAGGCTGAGGCATACGACAAGGACCAACCACTGTAACATCCAGATCCAAAGCACCTAACGAGTTGTCATAATAATAATCACGCAACGAACCTGTGGCGCCACCTGCTGTTGCTCCCGGATAACTAGCTATTGTATCCCAATAACTATATGTGGTAGAAAAAACTCTGTCGGAAAAATCCACCAATATTACCAATAACTTAGGCGAACCGGTCAAAGGGAATGAAGATTTTGTAACCATTCGTCCCGATTTGGCTTGATAACGAGCCAATAATTGTGTTTCTGAAAACTTAAGATTCTTCGAAATTTTGGCCAAAGCCTTATTTTCTTTATTTGTACGATAGGCAGGATCGGCAGCCATAATATCCGATGCAACCATATTGCCATCGTTATCCATACGAGCATATACCCACTCCCCTTTTTCAGATTGTAGCAAAGTATATCCATCCAACGACTTTGCCCACGATAAATGTTCGTCGCCTCGCAAACTGATAGTAAGCACGCGACC
>JAFWBF010000018.1 GCA_017507285.1 Bacteroidales bacterium
GCCCACACGGTATTTACCGGCAAGGTTGTTGATATTGGTAGCATCAATAGTTCCGTCGCCAGCTATTTGTCGGTCGGTAGGAGTTAATGATGTGGCAGGGAAGCGAACAAAGTTTAGACCATCAGAACTTACTTCAACAAACGCTAGTTCAAGGAAGTAGTCGTTGAAAGAGTTTTCGTAAACAGCAAAATCAAATCCATCGCCATTGGTTATAGGGCGTTCAAAAGTAAGGATAGCATAACCACCATCACCTAAGCTTATGGCATTGGTTGTTGTTTCAGAAGCTGCACCTATGGCGTTTGTTTCAGTTCCAAATGTTACAACCGATTCGGCTGTGGCTATATCCATATATCCACGTTCTACGGTACATGTTGTTGCCCAATTCTTTATTCTGTTGTCATCGTAGTGGATTGCAGTGCATCCTTCTGTTCCAACAATGCCACAGAAACGGTTAAGATTTGGATTACTTACAGGTATTGTTTCCAATTCTTTCCAATATCCTTCGTAAGTATCTTCGGTATATCCTCCACAATAATAATCACCAACAGTTACAACATCATTATTGTTTACTACATAATCGCTACAATAGTCTAATGGGAAAATTCCGTTTACGCTGTACATCGCATAGCCTTCAGTAGTAAGGCTTAGAGTATAGTTGTTGTCAGAATACGACATTGTGTTTATGCTTCCATTGTTTAGAGCTATGGCGAAACGGTCGTCGGCATTATCTATTGCTGCCAACATTTCGGCTACAGTAACGGTATCGGCACTATTCCAACGGTATCCCCATGCAAGGCCTATGTATTCTTCGTCATCTTGGTTCACAACAAAATTAGTTGTAAGTATGGCTTGGTTGTCGCCTTCGCCAACCCAATATACAATCTCTTCGGATGTGATAACAGGAATGTAAGTATCCGGTTGTTCTTCGGGTATGCTTACAGGGTTTATTTCTGCAAGCCAAACGTATGAATAGCTGGTGTAGCTTCCGTATGTTGGGTCGTCGATTACTACCGAGTCGGCAATGGTGGCACATGCCAAGTCGCCCCATTTCACAAAGTCGCCATTCTTTACATATTGTTGGTCGTAGCCCAACGCAGCACCTAAGCCATTGATATTATACATCCAAAAACTACCTTCGGTTAAGCTTAGCATGGTCGAGCTGTCGGTGTATGTTATGTCGGCTATTCCGTAGGCATTGGGAGTATAATCCAAACGGTAGTCGGCGTTTGCAATAGAATCGATTATTGTTTTTACTGTCACGCTGTCGTGGCTGAAGCGGAATCCCCAAGCCAAAGCCGTATCGGGATTGTTCCAATTGATGGCCATCACTACCTCGTTGCTACCTTGACCTATCCAATATATAATGCTGTCGGCACTTATAGTAGCATCGGCCAATAGTGTAGTATCGTTATCATCATCATCAGTAGTTCCGTTAGGATTAGGAACAGGAGTATAGCCGGTAGAAGTAAATCCACAACCGTCGGAGAATTCTATAATGTTGCCATCGGCAATATTTTGTGATCCAACACCGCCGGCCCAATCTCCATCTACAGTGTAGCACCAATAAAGTTCGGTAGATAAATTGTAGGTCGCATCGCTGTACGAAATGTCATCGATAAAACCACTCGATACACCCGAAATAGTAAGACGAGTATCGGCACTATCAATTTCAGTAAGCACTTCTGCGGCAGTCTTGCTTCCACCGTTCCAACGATAACCCCAAGCAAGACTTAGTGCAGGAGATGACTCATCCCAACTTACTATAAGTATTGCTTTGTTGCTTCCTGTACCAACCCAATACAAAATATCTGATGTATCGATAGTTGGAGTTTTAGTTAACACTTCTCCCGATTTGGGATGATCTAAAATTTGAGCGTAAGCTCCCGCTACCGACATTGAAATCAATGTCAGTAAAGTAATAAATACTTTCTTCATTTTAATAATATTTTTATCTGTTTAGCTTATATATTTTGTTAGTTTAAATTTCTTCAACTTTCATAAAAAGAAGAGGCACTTACCGAATAGTGCCCCTTCGCACTTTGAAATTAATAATATTATAACCTTATAGGAAAACAATTTTCGATGGTCCTATTCCACATTCTTGGCTTGCTATATAGTTGCCGTTTTTATCAAAGCGATACACATCACCGTTGGTTTGATAGTTTTGTGCATCGGTAATATATACATCTTCATTGTTGGGATCTATTCCAATACCGTATGGCGACACGATAGGTTGTGGCGTTGAGTAGCTCCATGCTGTATGGCTAAAAGTGGTCAAATCCAACTTGGTAAACACTTGCCGGCCTGTAGCCCAATCATAATTGTAGACTAAGGCATACACATCGTTATATACAGCAATATTGCTTGTAGGAATATTTATTTTTTGCACCTCCTTAGTTCCCATATCCAATACACTTATATAGGAGGAAACATCGGCATAGTTGCCATTGCATACTACCATTATTCTGCCTTGTCCTATTGGTTTTACTTGCTTGGGATTCAAACCAATGGTTATTTTTTCTTCCACAGCAAAGGTACTTAGGTTAATAACACTCATAGTAGAATCGTAATAAGTAGTACCCGATGCATCTTGGTCCCAAGCATGTGCTACATATAGATAGCCGTTGTAGACATAAAGGTCTTCACATTTTCCGCCTTCGGTTTGGCATTGTGCCACTATAGAAAGGGTTGCAGTGTCTATCTTCACCACAGTTTTGTCGTAGCACGACACGTATGCATATCCTTCGCAGAATTCTACTTCGCGAGGCTGTTTGCCACTTAATGGTATCTGTTGAATAGAATTTCCTGTCTTAGAATCTATAACTTCAACAGTGTTGGAACAGTTTACCACCACATACATCTTGCCGCCATATATTTCTATATCGTTGGCCACATCGCCGAGTCCTCTACCATTTTTTGATGCAAAGTAGTCATTGGCAATGGAGTTATCGGCAGTCGAGTATCGACTTAGTTCGGCATCATTGCCACCCCATACACCTTCGTTTAGGATATACACACGACCTTCGTTGGATTGCAAATCGTTGGTTGGATCGGTGTTTTCGCCTTTCTCGCACGAGAATAATGCTGTACTTAACACAGCCACTGTCATTAATTTAAATAATGTCTTTGTCATATCTGTCAATGTTTAAAATGAATAACTTACGTTTATTTTATAGTTTCGTCCCATCATTGGGTAATTCTTAATCACTTCATATTGCACATCAAAAAGGTTTAGCACCTGGGCTTGAATAGTCAATAGAGCATTGTTTTTTAGTGCAATGTTCTTGGATAATGTTATGCTTTGGTCCACATAGCCATGCACAAGATTGTTTTCCGAGTTTTGAGCCAAACGGTATCTGTCGCCTACACATATTATATTATATCCTATGTCGAAGTAGCGAGGAATTTCGAGATGAAGCATCGCCCCACCCGAGTGTTTGGGAGTATAAGGAATCTGTTGGTTGTAGGTTTTTGAGCCTTCGTCTGTCTTATCCATCGCACTCTGATAAGAATAGTTGAGAGCAACAGACAAGACAGCATCCGACAAGGTGGGACGTTGAGCGAAGTTTGATAATGAGAC
>JAFWBF010000123.1 GCA_017507285.1 Bacteroidales bacterium
CAATGAAGCATCCTTTCGCCTTATATTCCTATTCTAATTTCTTGTGAGTTGTCGAAGTTCACATGCGAGGAATCTAGCAAAAATGCCTTTCAAATACAAAACCTATCTCGTGGTTTTGCGGGTGCAAAATTACTACTTATTTTCGGATTGGCAAAGGTTTTTAATATTATATTTTTTGTATGCAAACGTAGTGTATTATAGATTAGTTGTTTAGCTGTCTATGATAATGATAAAAGAAGAGTGTGGGGAATGATAAATAAAACTTCCATACTTAGGGGGCGAAACCATGGGAGTTTTGGCGTGTAACTCCCATGGTTTTGGTATCTAAGTGTGGGAGTTTTGAGGGCTAAACCGCATGGTTGTAATAGATGATTAAGTGTGGGAATTTTAGAATGGGAAATTCTATTGATGTGCAATTCCGTTTTTTCTTTATTGGGGTGTATAAAGATGTATATGTGATTTTCGGTGGTCGTGTGGTCGTAGATATGATGTATATATAAGGAGTTTTCTCGTACATTGCTTTTTTTATTACTTTGTTTTTGCTTTCAAATTAGTTATAGTAGATTGATTAATAGATGATATATACGTATACTTTACACAAGTGTTATTGTATAAAGTGCGAAAACTTTTGTTATTATATCGTTATATTGAGAAAAAAGATGTACCTTTGCAAAACGATACTCGTGCAAAAAAGTGTCAAGAAATGCTTGATACTCGTGCGAAAAAGTGTCAAGAAATGCTTGATACTCGTGCGAAAAAGTGTCAAGAAATGCTTGATACTCGTGCAAAAAAATGTAATGATATGGAAAGAATACTATATAATAACTTATTACAGTGGAAGGTAAGCGAAACTAGAAAACCCTTGGTTTTGAATGGTGCCAGACAGGTAGGTAAGACGTGGCTTCTTACAGAGTTTGGTAGGAGGGAGTATAAGAAAACTGTTTTCTTTAGTTTGGACCGTAATGTTCAAGCAAAAGAGGTTTTTGAACAAGGTGGTACGATAGATTATATTCTTCGTAGTCTTTCGGCATTATCAGGCGTGGATATTACAGGAGGTGATACATTGTTGATTTTAGATGAAATACAAGATTGTCCTTCAGCTCTTACTGCGTTAAAGTATTTTTGTGAGGATGCTCCTGATATACATTTAGCTGTAGCTGGTTCTTTACTTGGAATTTCATTGCACGAAAAAGCATCATTTCCTGTTGGAAAAATAGATGAGATGAAGTTATATCCAATGAATTTTCTAGAGTTTTTGATGGCTTTGGGCAAGAATAAGATGGCAGAAGAATTGGAGATAGGCAATTGGAACATTATTACTTCTTTGCATTCGGAGTATGTGTCTTTGTTGCGACAATATTATTATGTTGGAGGTATGCCTTCGGCTGTATCTGCATATATATCCAACGAAGGATTACAAAAAGTGCGTGTCATACAAAAGCAAATATTGGCAGATTATGAACAAGATTTTTCTAAACATGCACCATCTATGGAAATTGCACGATTGAGAATGGTATGGCAAAATATACCATCGCAATTGGCTAAAGAGAATAAAAAATTTATCTATGGAGCATTGAAAAAAGGTGCTCGAGCTGCAGCTTTTGAGATAGCGATACAATGGTTGTTGGATGCCGGTTTGGTATATAAAGTTTGTAGAACTAATAGTGTAAAGATGCCGTTGAAATTTTATGAAGATAGAGATTCTTTTAAACTCTTTATATTAGATGTTGGTCTTATGGGGGCAATGGTAGATGCTCCTGCTTCGGCAATATTGGTGGGTAATAATATATTTACAGAATACAAAGGTGCTTTTACAGAGTTATTTGTATCTATGCAATTGGCTGGTACTGGTATTCCTATATATACACATAGCTTGGAAAATTCTCGTATAGAATTGGATTTTGTGGCACAGATAGGAAATAATGTTTATCCAATAGAGGTTAAGGCTGAAGAAAATGTTCATTCTAAATCTATGAAAACTTTCTTGCAAAAATTTCCCGAACTTACGGCTATAAGATTATCAATGAAACCTAAGATAACTCAGGAAAGGTTGGAATGCATACCATTGTATGCTTTTAGAGAGGAATTTATAAGAATGATAAAAGCTGATTATGACAAAGCTTCAGACTGCTAAAGGCAATTTCTAAAAATAGCTTTGCAAGTGATTTGAGAATTTCTACTAGAAAGATTTCTACTTTCTTTTGACCCATCATAGCGGGCTATGCGACCCCAAAAGAAATAGAAAGATTTCGGTAAAAAACGTCAACGTTGCGATTAAGCGAGTAAAGAGCAATGCCTAAGCATTAGCTCTTTCGAGCGGTAGCAACATCGACGAAGTCAACCACGCAAAAGTTCTTTCTGTAATCAATTCAATTTCCTAGAATGTGGAATTTTTAGAAGTTGCCTATAATACTGCCTTTTTCTTCCGAATGTATAATGTGTATGTTGGTAGGTATTCGTTGTTGCAGTTCGTCCACGTGGCTTATTATTCCTACCACTCGGTTTTCGTTGCGTAGCGATTTTAGGGTGTCGAATATTATGTTTAGGCTGTCTTTGTCTTGGCTGCCAAAGCCTTCGTCGAGGAAGAAGAACTTTTTGCTATCGTTGGCAAAGCAGTGTATATTGTCAATCAGGGCCAGGGCCAAAGCCAGAGATACTTGGAACGTTTGTCCGCCAGAGAGTGTCTTTATCGAACGTATTTTTCCTTCGTTCAGATAGTCGCGTATTTCAAATTCGTTGTCTTTGTTCAGTATAAGTTCCAGCTGCTGCTTAGTCATTTTTCGGAAGCGTTCGTTGGCTGTGCGTACAAGGTTTTCGAGGTAGATGGTCGACACGTAGTCCACAAATCCCGATGCTTTGAATATCTTTTGCAGTGTTTCCAGGTTGGTTTTGCGTTTAGTCAGTTCGTCGTATTCTTTTGCAAGGCGTTGTTTTGTGGTTAGCTTTTCGGTAATGGTTTTTATTTTGGCGTTACATACAGCCTGTTTTTCTTTCAGAGTTTTTTCTTCTTCGGCAATGTTTTCCAGTTGTTGTTTCAGTGCCTTATGTTCTTCCGGGCTATAGCTGTTGTTGCCAATAAGGGTGGCTAGTTCGGCTAGTCGTTTGTCTATGGCTGCCACATTGTTGTTGAAGTTGTTTATTTCTTCGGCAATGGCGTTGCTGTCCAGGTTTTGGTTTATTATCCTTTCCACCTCGCTTATAGATTGGTATTGGCCTATGTTTATTTTGCAAATCAGTTTGTTGTCTATTTCTTTTAGATCGTTCTCAAAGTCGGCAAGTTGTTTTTCGGTACTTTCTTTCTGTCCTTGTAGTTGGTGTAGGGTGGCTGTATGCTCGTTGTTGAGCGTTTTCAGCTGTTGGTAGTTGGTTTCGGTTTGTTGTATGTTTGTTCTAAGGGTGTGGATTAGTGTGTTTATCTCGCTTTCCGAAGCGTTTTTGTACTTCTCCCAAATGTTGGGGGCTATGCTTTTCATCTGTTCGCCCACAATGGTTTGGTTTGTAAGTATTGTGTTTGAAAGGTTTTGGATAGCTGTGTTTTGCCTGTCCCTTTCCTCGCGTAGATTGCTTAGTTGTTTTTCCAGCCGGGCTATCTCTTTCGCTAGTAGTTCTATTTGTTTTATCTTTTGGTTTTCGATATTTATTTTCTCTTGCAATGAGCTGTCGGAGTGCGAAAACTGTGGCCATCTAAAGGCTTCTATCTGTTTGCCTATCTCTGTTTCTATCTCGTGCAGCTCGGTGTTTAGTTCTGCCGTTTGTCGTTGACGGTTTGTTTGCTCAAGGGCTTTGGCGTTTACCCATCTCATCCCTTTGGTAGCAAGGTTTTCTTTTTCCGATGATAGTTTGTCTATCTTGGTTTTGAGTTCCTTTATTTCGTTTTCCACATTGTGGTTTGCCACCGTGGGGTGGTGTGTGCTTCCGCAAAGGGGGCATGGCTTGCCCTCCTGCAGGGCGGTGGAATAGTGGTATAGTTCCTGTTTTACTTGTAGTTTTTGCAGCTCTTCGGTTTCTTTTCGTATGTTGTCGTTGAGGCTGTTTATCTTGTTTTCAATCCCATGGCCTATACCGCCTATTGTAGGCTCGTAGCCTTTTAGGTATTCTCGTTTGGCCAGAAAATCGTTTATTGTTTTCTGCAGTTCTTCTTCTTCTTTTTGTATTTCTGTTTGTTTGGTTCGTTTGCTGTTTCGGTCGGTTAGCAGAGTTGTGTATTTGGTTAGCCATGCTTGCAGGTCTATCAGTTCGTTTACCTCCATGGCCGACGTTTGCAGCCTTTCGCACTCGGCGGCAAGTGCGGTTTTCTTGTTCTGGCTCTCTGTTATAGAGCTTTCTGTGCTTTTCTGTTTGCTGTCGAGCTCTGCTTTTTGCTTTTCGGTAAGGGCTGTTTCATTGAGCAGGTTGTTTATTTTCATTACTAGCTCTAGCGACGAAATGGCGTTCTGCTTCTCCTCCCGGCGGTTGTATTCACTCTCATATTGCTCAAACTTCTGCTTTGTATCGGCCACCACTTTTTCCTGTTGCTCAGCAGCTTTCGTTATCTTTGCCAAATTGTTTTGGGCGTTGGTTATGTTGCTTATGCTCTTTTTGCGTGTGGCTATATCTTCGGCAAAGAGCGACATACATTCGTTGTATTGCTTCAGCAGTTGTTCTTTTTGGTCTATCTTGGGTTTTTGGCTGCTTAGGTCGTTCAGTTCGTTTTTCTTACTGTCGTATTCCGAAGTTAGTTTCAGTAGGTTGTTTAGCAAGTTGTTTTTCTCTTCTATGCGGCTCTTTTTTGTTTCCGTTTCGGCCAGTTGTTTTTTAAGGTTTTCGGCTGTTTCGG
>JAFWBF010000124.1 GCA_017507285.1 Bacteroidales bacterium
GCCAACTGCAATACAAGTGTGTCGCATTTATTCATCGCAACCGTGCGGTTTACGACCCGTAACTCCCATAGTTTTGCCCCCTAAGTATGGGAGTTTTGATGCCTAAATCGCATGCTTATAATTTGCAACCGGCATACATTGTGATTTGCTATCCTCATCACCAAAACTTCCGCTACTTAACGTGTAAAACTCCGCTGCTTGACAGTATACCACCCCAAAGCCATTGGGGAAGTCCCCCAAACCCTTTGGGGAAGCTACCAATCAACGATGTGGGGTTATGAAAATAAGGACTAGGGAGTTATGGCTATAAGGATAAAACAAATTGCACACCCTATCATCAATCAGTTTACAATAGGGTGTAACAAGCATGATGGTATACTGTCAATCATTGGCCAATATATAACCTCAAAAAAAAATACATCACGAGGGAGATAAAATTACATCACGAGGGAGTTTTGTTTTCATCGTGATGTAGACAAATTTCCTTCGTGAGGGATATTCCATAGCCTTGCTTAGACAATTTAGGACATAAAGAAAAACAGCCTACATATCACATAGGACATATAGACTGCTGTTGTATTGGAGGATTATAAAATTTCTATTTCACTACCGACATTGCCAAACGCAAACCATAGTAGCTGTCGGCATGATGAGGCGAATCGTTCAAGCGATACGAAGATCTGCAATTTCTGGACGAATAGTTCCAACATCCACCTCTAAGCACACGACGCGAAGCCGTTGCAGGGCCTTGTGGATTTACGAGCGACTCTCCGCTATAACGTGTGTACCAATCGTAGCACCATTCAAACAAGTTTCCACTCATATCGTACAGTCCTAATTCGTTTGGTTGTTTTTCTTTTATAGGATGAACTTTCCCGTTGCTATTATAATCAAACCAAGCCACCTCGTCCACCTTATCGCTACCGCTAAAACGCAATCCTTTGGAACTTAATCCACCACGACAAGCAAACTCCCATTCGGCTTCGGTAGGAATACGGAATAGTATACCGGCGGCCTTTATTTCGGGAATAGCATTCAGAACCTCAACAAACTTTTCGGAATCCAAATAACTTACATTGTATGCCGGATAATTGGCGCCCAACCCTTCCTGTTCGTTCCATTGGCGGTTTTCGACCATAGGGGTAGCACCCATTACTGTTTGCCACAAAGATTGGCTTACAATAGTTTCAGCTATATAATAGCTATCCAACGTAACAGAATGTACGGGACCCTCCCAATCAAATGATTTAGAATCGTAATTAGATTCATTTACATTGGTATGTTGTGCACCCATCATAAATGTGCCACCTTTTACACATTTCATCACAAATTTTACATCATTGATAACAATTTCCACTTCTTGTTGTGTGTAATCAGGACTGATGCTAGGTTCCGAAATTTTTGCTGTTAAGTTCATATCTCTTGGATTTTATATAATAACATTTTTTTATAGTCTGTGCAATCTTTGTATCTCTTTTCTGCAATGAAAAAACAATAATAAAACCACTATGTCATTCCCTTAAACAATAATTTTCAAGCGATATATATTACTTGTTTCAGACTGCAAATATACATGATTTTTTCTATACCACAAACGTTTTTATAGCAAAAAAGAATGTTAAAAACATAATCATTTATATATTAGGTATATACAAATCTATTTTTTCCTCAATCCATGCAGTGAACAAAAAGCTGTTTACGGCATTTCGATTCATGATTTTTGGGGCATCCGACACAATATTCGATTTTTCAACAAAATAGTATGAATAAATATTTGCAATAACGATTGGTCGTATTATTTTTATGTGTACTTTTGAAAATAATAGACGATTCAATCAACAATTTGTAATGTTCATGAAATTAAATAAATATATAGTATACTGCATTGCCTCGTTGTTTATATTTTTGGCAGGAACAACTTCTACTGCAACAGCACAAAGTAGAAAAGAACTCGAAAAAGAGAAACAAAAGATAGAAAACGAGATACGAAAATTAAACAAAGAACTTTCTACTACACGAAAGAATAAAAATTTGTCGAACTCGCAACTAAAAGCATTAAACAAAAAAATAAAGCAACGCGAAAAACTGATTAAAAACATCAATTCGCAGCTGGGCATATTGGAAACACAGTTGGTAGCAACCGGCGATAGCATACAACTACTGAAAAACGAAATAGACACCCTAAAGATGGAGTATGCCAAAGTGGTACAAGTTCTATACAAAGAACATGGTGTTCTAAACAAACTTACACTTACCGTTGACCCCCTAAAATTCAACAAGAGTTATCTGCGAACAAAATATTACAATGCCTACAGCCGATACCGTAAACACCAAGCCCAATTGATACAAAACCATCAAGTTGAATTGGAAAACACAACATTTAAACTATTAACACAGAAAAGCAAACAACAAAGTTTGCTTTCGCAGGAAGTAAAAAACAAAAAAGATCTTGCATCGGAAAAAGCACTAAAACAAAAAACTATTGACAAGTACAAAAAACAAGAAAAGAAACTATCAAACGAACTAAAGAAAAAAGAAAAGCAAGCTAAACAGCTACAAGCACAGATACAAAAAATCATAAACGAAGAATTGGCAAAAGCCCGCAAAGCCAACAAAACCGCTACTCCGAAAGAAAATGCAGAAGACATGGAACTGTCAAACGACTTCTTGGCCAACAAGGGGCGTTTACCTTGGCCTACAGCCAAATCAACAGTAATACGCGAATATGGACGATACAAGCACAAATCGGGTGGTGAAAACATGAACTACGGAATAGAACTACTTACCGACCGCGGAGCCACCGTACGTTCGGTATTCGACGGAAAAGTAACACGTATTGCCACAGGACCTAACGGCCAGAAAATGGTATTTATCAAACACGGCAACTACATAACAGTATATACCAATTTGGAAAACGTATCGGTAAAAGAAGGTACAGAGGTAGCTACAAAACAAAAACTAGGAATTGTACATACCAACAACGAAAACAGAGCCGAATTCAACTTCCAAATATGGGGAGGTAAAAATGCACAAGTGGAAAGCCAAAACCCAAGAATATGGCTTGCCAAATAATTTATTACACACAACAACACTATGGCAGATGCATTATTGACAGTAGAGAACCTTAGCAAGTCGTTTGGCGAAAAACTCTTGTTTGAAGACATATCGTTTGGCATAAACGCCGGACAAAAAACGGCTCTCATAGCCCGCAACGGTACCGGCAAAACATCACTGCTGAACATCATCACAGGTTCGGCACTTGCCGATGCCGGAAAAGTAGTATTTCGCAACGATGTGCGGATGGCATACCTACCGCAAAACCCACTGATGAACGAAACAATGACGGTAAGAGAATACGTATTTGCTTCGGAAAACAAATATGTGCAAGCCGTCAACGACTATGAAAAAGCACTGCTAAACATACAGCTATCGCCATCAACACTACACGAGAAGCAACTGCAAGATGCCATGAACACCATGGACACCCTTGGAGCATGGGACTACGAAAACAGGGTGAAAGAAATATTGAGCCGCCTCGAAGTAAACGACCTCGACAAGACAATAGCAATGCTGAGCGGTGGCGAACGCAAAAAGATAGCATTATCAAAAGTACTTATCGACGATACCAACCTGCTTATCCTTGACGAACCTACCAACCACCTTGACATAAAAATGATAGAGTGGCTCGAAGAGTTCCTTTCAAAGCAAAACCTAAGCATATTGATGGTAACCCACGACCGCTACTTCCTCGACAACGTTTGCCACGATATAATAGAGATAGAC
>JAFWBF010000019.1 GCA_017507285.1 Bacteroidales bacterium
CACACCTTCGGCAGGTTTGCCAACAAACACAAAGAGTCCTTCATCGGCATCACCGGTGATATAAGCGTTGATTTCGGTAAATAGTTTCTCTTTCTTTATAAGTTCTAAATAAAGTCGCGACGAGTTGCCGTTGGAAAGTATGTCTGACATAAGGTCGAAAGCATAATAGTCGTGGCACATGCGTCGGCTCATCTTATAAGCTTTGTATATTGCCGATGCCGGCACATCGCGTTCTACTGTAAGGCTGCGGGCTTCCGTTTGAAGAGGTTCTGTGGGTAGCTGTCTGTGGTACGGTGTGCCACTTTCAATGGCTCCGAACCATTTATTTGCCAATTCTATTGCACGATTTTCGTCGATATTGCCTGCAATACATAAGGTAGCGTTGGAGGGACGATAAAATTTGTAGAAAAACTCTTTAACGTCTTCGATAGTAGCTTGCTCAATATGCGATATATCTTTGCCAATGGTAGGCCAGCGGTATGGGTGAACTTTGTAGGCCAATGGACGTAGCAATAGCCACACATCGCCATAAGGCTGGTTGAGGTAACGTTGGCGAAATTCTTCGATAACTACGTTGCGTTGAACTTCGAGACTTTTGGTTGAAAATGCCAACTCGTTCATACGGTCCGATTCCATCCACAATGCTGTTTCCAAATATGCCGATGGAAGGGTAATATAGTAGTTAGTAATATCGTTCGATGTAAAAGCATTGTTTTCTGCTCCCGCCTGATTGGCACAAAAATCATAGTCAGGAATGTTTTTTGAACCACCAAACATCAAGTGTTCAAACAAATGGGCAAAACCAGTTTTTTCGCAATGTTCATCGCGTGAACCTACATTGTACAGCAAGTTGACCGACACCATTGGGCTCGAAGGTTCACAGTGTGTTATCACTTTTAGTCCGTTCGAAAGAATTGTCTTGTTATATTTTATCATCAGCTAAATAAATTTGACTTATCAAAACGCAATAAACATTCTTTTATTATTATGCTGTGGTAAAATTTTGTTTCGTAATAGAGCCTTACTGCTTTTGTAAAAGTAGTAAGGCTCTAACTTTATAACAGGTATTAAACATAATCTGTTCGTATTGTCAAGATAGTAAATTTATCTTGAAGTGGTATTGACTTTTATGATATCGCTACCTCTGTTGACAAACACAAAGTATAGCAGATATGATGTGTCCTTTTTGAAATCTACTTTTCCGAAATTGGTAGGTATCTCATTGCTGTATTTTTTAAATTTGATGCGGTTTTCGTTTATACTTTTTTCACTGAAGAAATTGGTGATAGATTTTATACGACTTATGTTTAGCAAGTCGTTGAATTTTTCGTTGTCGTTTATGTAGCTGAATATGTATAAATATAAGTCCAAATGTGGATTTTGTTTGAGGAATGTTTCTATTTTAGATAACGTTTCTTTCTCTGGTCTGAGTTCACAGCTGGCAGTGTGAAAGAATAGGTTGTCTATTTTGTAGGCTTTGTTTAGTTCGAATCCGTCGAGAGTTGTATTTAGAGTTTTTTCTGAGTTGCCTATTACTTTATTGCTTTGTGTGAAAAAGTCCTTTTGTTTGGATATGTAGTTGGATTTACTTATTTCCATCGTATAATTGTGATTGTTTTTGAGGTATGCTAAGTAATTTCCATCTCCATTTGTTTTAATTGCATATACCGATGAACCATTCTCGTTTACTATTATTGTGGCATTGGATAGCGGATTGTTGTAGTTGTCAACTACAGAGCCTTTTACTATAGTAAAGTATGGAGGCTCAGAAAAAGAATATATTTTGTCATTGACAGATGTGTAGTCGCGAGTACTTACCAAAAAACCTCTGTTTGATTCATTGTCTATAACAAAGTCAAAATCATCAGCATACGAGTTGTAGGGTTGTTTGATGTTTTCGATTATTGTATTTGTACCGTTTTCCCAGTTGGCACAACAATACACATCAAATCCACCATAGCTTTCGATGTGTCCATTTGAAGAGAAAAACAGAGAACCTTTGTGCAAGAATGGGCATGTTTCATCGCCTTTTGTATTTATGGTATTACCTAAATTCTTTGGTTCGTCCCATCCTTTTTCGGTAAGTTCGGAGTACCACAAGTCGTAGCCACCAACGCTACCGGATATATTGGATGAAAATATCATTGTTTTTCCATTATCGCTGAAAATAGGGTGCGATACAGGTATTGTTTTTTTGCCAATCTTTACTTTGCTTGTATTTTCCCATTTGCCATCGCTGTATTTCGATTCGTATAAATACTCTTCATTGTCGGATGTCAATACGGTGAAGAATAAGTCGTTTGTTGTCGGTTGGATACATATGTATGTAATATTGGATTCCATGTTCATCAATTCTGCTTCGATAATAGAATTTGCAATGTTGCCATCTATTATATCTGCCGAAAACAATGTGTACTCTGTTATCTTTTCGGGATAATCCTTTTGATCGGGTATTATGCTATATCCCGTTGTAGAATAATATAGTCTGTTGTTGATTACAGACAAACCTCTTTTTTTTCCCATGGTGTTGATACTATTTTGGGGTAATATTGTAAAGAGTTTGTTTTCTGCCGAATTTTGATATGGAAACGAGTACGCCATCAAGCTATTGCTTAAGTCTGTTGAGTCGGTATTTTTTTTATTGACTATGAGAAGTTTTTGATAAAACAAATCAATGGCTTTATCGTACTTTCCGTTGGTTTTCAATGCTTCGATATATGAGGGTAGTAAATTTACGTATGTCGAATCATGTTCTGCTGCTTTTTCGAAATAAGATAGTGCTAATGAGTAATAGTTTAGTCGGAGGTAACATTCAGCTATCTTGGATAAATATTGAGCTTGAATGGAAAGTTCTTCTTCGCCTATTTTTCCCTCTGATTTTTTGTAGGCGAGTAATGCTTTATGGTACTCGCCTTTTTTCATTAGTTTGTCACCCTCTCTCATTACTCGTTGTGCTTGTAGCTCTAGTGTAAAGCAAACAAGTACAAGGAAACAGATGCAGTATGTTATTACCGACTTATGTGATGTTTTATTTCTCATATTGTATTTTACTATTCAAAAATAAGTGGTATTACTTCTTTCATTTCTTCTATATAGTGAAACGAAAGTCCCTCCAAATATGTGTCTTTGATTTCGTTTATATCTTTTTGGTTTTCGTGACAAAGTATTATGTCGGTAATATTTGCACGTTTGGCAGCCAATATTTTTTCTTTTATTCCCCCTACAGGTAATACTTGTCCACGAAGTGTTATTTCGCCAGTCATTGCAAAGTTGGATCGTACTTTACGTTGTGTAAATACCGATAATAGCGCTGTGAAAATCGTTATACCGGCCGATGGACCATCTTTAGGGGTAGCGCCTTCGGGTACATGGATATGTACATTTTTATTTTCGAATATATTTTCGTCAATGCCGAATTTGTCGGTGTTGGCTTTGATGTATTCGTATGCCAAGTTTGCCGACTCTTTCATTACATCGCCAAGGTTGCCGGTCATGGTCAGCTGTCCTTTGCCTTTGCTTAGGCATGATTCGATAAATAGTATTTCGCCACCTACACTTGTCCATGCCAAACCCGTAACTACACCAATCTCGTTGCGGTTGCGACTTTCGTTGTGATTCATGGGGAGCCCCAAAATTTCTTTAAGGGATTCTTTTTTTATAGACTTTTCTGTCGATTCGTCTTTTACTATCTTTACTGCATTGTGGCGTATTATTTTTGCTATGGATTTTTCTAGCTGACGTACACCCGACTCGCGAGTATATTGCATAATTATTTGCGATATTAGGCTTTCAGAGAATGTGAATTGGTTTTTCTTCAATCCATGATCCTTTAATTGGCGAGGTACAAGATGTTTGCGAGCTATTTCTATTTTTTCTTCTAATATGTAGCCCGATACATCTATTATTTCCATTCTGTCCAAAAGGGCAGGGTGGATGGTGCTTGTTGTGTTGGCTGTAGCTATAAACATTACTTTCGAAAGGTCGTAATCAACATCCAAATAGTTGTCGTGGAAAGCAGTGTTTTGTTCCGGATCCAACACTTCAAGCAATGCCGAAGCAGGGTCGCCGTTTACACTCATACCCATAACCTTGTCTATCTCGTCAAGGATAAATACCGGATTTGACGATTTTGCTTTCTTTATGTTTTGTATAATCCGCCCCGGCATCGCACCAATGTATGTTCTGCGATGTCCACGAATTTCGGCTTCATCTCTCAATCCGCCCAATGCCATGCGTACATATTTGCGATTGAGTGCCGAAGCAATTGATTTTCCAAGAGAAGTTTTTCCAACGCCCGGAGGTCCTACCAAGCATAGTATAGGCGATTTCATATCGCCTTTCAATTTAAGTACAGCAAGGTATTCCAATATGCGTTCTTTTACCTTTTCGATGCCGTAATGGTCTTTGTCCAAAGTTTTTTGAGCATGTTTCAAATCCAAATTATCCTTGGTATATTCGTTCCAAGGAAGGTCGAGAAGGGTGTTTAGATAGTTTAATTGAGTGGAATAGTCGGGCGATTGTGGATTCAAACGCATAAGTTTTTCAAGTTCTGCATCGAATACATCCACCATCTCTTCACTCCATTTTTTGTGAACAGCACGCAAGTTTAAAGATTCATAGTCTTGGTCGTTTGGATTGCCACCCAATTCTTCTTGTATTGTTTTCAGTTGTTGGCTTAGGAAATATTCACGTTGTTGCCTATCCATATCAAACTTTACTTTGTTTTGGATTTGCTCTTTTACTTCCAAAAATTGCATCTCTTTTATAAGAAGATTCATAGTACATTGGGCTCGTTCTTTAAGCGAGTCTATGTCCAACATGCTCTGTTTTTCATCAATGGCTATTTCTAGATGCGAAGCTATGAAGTTTATTAATATTGTGGGGTTTTTTATAGTCTTTATAACAGACGATGCTTCTTGTGGCAGGTTTGGAAAGTGCTTTATGGATTTTCCATATAGTTCTTTGATATTGTCTAGCAATACTTTGGTTTCGGCATCCATATTTTCGGCACTTATATCTTCTTTTTCGGGAAGTAAACTTACGTTGGCCACAAGGTATGGCTTGGTTTCGGTTATTTCTTCCAATAGTATACGTGGACCTCCTTGCAGTATAGCTAATAAGTTTCCATCGGGAAGTTCCAATGTTTTTATCACTTTGGCGGCTGTTCCTACATCAAAAAGATCTTTTCGAACAGGCTCTTCGGCGTCATTCATTTGTGCTACTACTGCTATGTAATTGCCCGATTTATATGCTTCGTTAAGTAGTTTTATCGACTTTTTACGTCCTGCTGTTACAGGTAGTATTATCTTAGGGAACAATATATTGCCACGCAATGGTAACAAAGGTAATGTGGTTGGGATATTATCATCGGTAAGTACCAAATCTTCGTCAAACTCCGATATAATGGGAATGATATTAGTTTTTGATTTTATCATGTCGTTAAAAAAGTCATTTAGTTCGAAAAATCGTTCTTTCATATTACGAATATATGTTTCTTCAAGTTTATTGTTTATGCAATATTTTTGCTTCCACTAAATACGAGAATAATCGAAAATTGTTTCTATTTATTGCTATTTTCTTAAGAAATATTTTTTATTTATTAGAGAATGTCCTTATTAACAATTAGATACTTTGATTAAAAATCTCTTTCTCTTGGTAGGATTTTTTTGAAATCATAACTAGTACTATAGTGTTAAATGATATTTCTGTATGTTAATTAGGGAGCGAGAAGGTGTGAAACAGATTGTATATTTATGGGATTTTGATTGCAAATCTCGGTGATTTTGATCACGAATCTTGGCGGTTTGGATTGCCTAAACTGCCGGTTTGCATCACCTAAGTGTGCAGTTTGCGTTGGTATAGTATCGTTTTTGTCATACCGGGGTCTTATTTTTGTTATATTATATCATTATTTATAGTTGTGTTATTCTTGATTATTAGTATTCTATAGATTGTATTGTGAAATGCTGTAAATATTTGCCGTTTATAGATGTTTTGCCAATAAATATTTGTTTTTTTGAGTTAAATACATTCCTGTTAAAGTATTGCAATTTTAGCATTATTATTAAATGATATATTCTCCCAAATTTGGGTAGTTATCTCTTGAAATATATAGAATATATAATGTCGAAAGTTTGGCGATACTTATCCAATAATATATGAAGGGAAATAAACCCGGCAAAGTTACGTTATCGGATATAAAATATTAATGGAGGTTGAAAATGAGAAAATCTATAGTGATATTGTTGCTGATTGTGTATTCTTTGTTGGAGGTTGCTTTTGCCCAAAAAGGCAAAAGTGTAGTTGTCGACAATGTTGCTCCGGGTGATATTCTTATCAACGAAGTTTTATTTAATCCCTATGATGAGGGTGAGGATTTTGTGGAACTCTACAATAACACCGATGACACTATTATGCTGAACAATGTTCGATTGGCAACCTGGGATGCTGATTTGCAAAAGCTGAAAACGGTGGTAGCTTTGCCAGATTCGGTTTTTCTGTTGCCACAAGATTATGTGGTACTCACCATTGATGCCGATGCTATATATAGATATTACACTGTGAGGTATCGACTCAAGGTGGTGGTTATGAAGAAAATGCCTGCCTATTCCAATCAGCAAGGTGTGGTTATAGTATCGTTGAAAGATAGTACTGTTATAGACCGGTTTGACTATACCGAAGATCTTCATTATCGATGGCTTACTGATGTAGAAGGCGTATCATTGGAACGTCGTTCGTTTGAGGAACCAACCAATAGTGCCGCCAATTGGCATTCGGCAGCAAAGCCGGCAGGATGGGCAACGCCTACTTATAAAAATTCTCAAGCTTTTGGTATGGTCGTTTCGGATGATGCCTTTGGCATAGAACCGGAACTCTTTTCGCCCGACAATGATGGTTACAACGATTTACTTACTATCACATATAGCATACAAGAGAGTGATATGTTTTCCAATATTACCATATTCGACGAGCAAGGAAGGTTGGTAAAAGCATTGCAACGAAATGCGTGGTTGGGAACCAATGGCTCTTTTGTTTGGGATGGTAGTGATGAGAATGGAAACAGATGTAGGATAGGTAATTACGTTGTATACATAGAGGTATACAATGCAAAGGGTAACATGCAAACCATTAAAAAAGTAGTAACATTGATGTTGAAATAATAGAAATAATGGTTACGGTGTAGATATATTGAAAAATAATTGGTATTTTTGCAAGTTATTACGTATGGATATGGAAAAACTACAATATAATGTTTTAGAGAAGGTTAATACGCCTGCAGATTTGAAAAAACTAAACTCGGAAGAGCTTAAATATTTGTGTGACGAGATTCGTGCCTACATAATTGATGTACTGGCCAACAATCCTGGGCATTTGGCTTCGAGTTTAGGTACCGTTGAACTTACTATTGCTTTGCATTATGTTTTCAATACTCCCGATGATAAACTTATATGGGATGTGGGGCATCAGGCATATTCTCATAAAATTATTACCGGACGAAAAGAACGTTTTCATACATTACGAACCTATAATGGACTTAGTGGATTTCCAAAAATGGACGAAAGTGAATACGATTCTTTTGGTACCGGCCATTCTTCCACTTCCATATCAGCGGCTTTGGGTATGGCTATAGCCTCGGCTATAGACGGCAATACCACTCGCCAACATATTGCTGTAATAGGTGATGGTTCTATGACAGGGGGGATGGCTTTCGAGGGATTGAACCATGCGGGTGTATCCAAAGCCAATTTGTTGGTTATACTCAACGATAATGGTATTGCCATAGACAAGAGCGTGGGAGCATTGAGTCATTATCTTACTACCATCACCACATCGTCGGCTTACAATAGATTGAAGAATAAAATATGGGATTTCTATGGCGAAGGTAATAAGGGAAGAAAGCAAAAAAACTTTTTCCGCAAGATAGGCATAAGCATGAAGTCGGCGTTGGTAAAACAGAGTAACCTATTTGAAGCTCTCAATTTCCGCTACTTCGGACCTATTGATGGCCATGATGTGGAAAACCTTATCAAAATATTAGGGAAACTTAGTAAGATACAAGGGCCTAAACTTTTGCATATAGTTACACGCAAGGGTAAAGGGCTTAAAGAAGCAGAGAAAAATCCTATCGTATATCATGCTCCGGGTTTGTTCGATGCCAATACAGGTAAACAAGTTGTTGCAGACGACAATAACAAACCATTGAAGTACCAAGATGTATTTGGCCATACCATAGTGGAACTGGCCGAGAAGAATAATAAAATATTAGGTATCACTCCGGCAATGCCTACAGGATGTTCGCTGAATATAATGATGGATAAAATGCCAAATAGAGCTTTTGATGTGGGTATAGCCGAGCAACATGCTGTAACGTTTGCTGCCGGATTGGCAGCACAAGGTATGAGACCTTTTTGCAATATATACTCATCATTCATGCAACGAGCCTATGATCAGGTGATACATGATGTAGCATTGCAGAAATTGCCCGTGGTATTTTGCTTAGATAGAGGAGGCCTTGTGGGCGAAGATGGCGCCACACATCATGGTGTATTTGACTATGCATACTTCCGTCCGATACCTAATCTTACGATAGCTTCGCCATTGGACGAACACGAACTTCGTAACATGATGTATACGGCACAGATGGATGGCAAGGGTCCATTTGTGATACGCTATCCTAGAGGTGGTGGTGTGCATGTGGACTGGAAAAACCCATTTAAGGAAATAGAGATAGGTAAAGGACGTTGCTTGAAAAGCGGACATAACATTGCTCTCTTATCAATTGGTCATATAGGCAATGCAGCTATGCAGGCAGCGGTCATAGCCGAAAATTTAGGAATAAATGTGGGAGTATATGATATGAGGTTTTTAAAACCGTTAGATGAAAGTCTTATACATGAAGTAGCCGAAACGTATTCGCACATTATAACCATTGAAAATGGGGTTTTGAAAGGAGGTTTTGGAAGTGCTGTAGCCGAATATGTTGTTGATAACAAATTGCCGGTTACGGTATATCGTATGGGAATCCCGGATAGTTTCATAACCCATGGTAGCCTACGGGAGCTACATAAAGATTATCGTATCGATACAGAAGCTATTGTGGACAAAATATGTGAGTTAGATAAACTGATACGAGAAAGATAGTGTAGAAAATATTGGGACTGTAATTGTTCGGCCGGATTATTAACTATCAAAACTGCCTATATAGTCTTTGCATGATAGATGTAAGATTAACTACAATCTATAGTATTTTGGGTCATAGTTTACTATAGATTGTTTTTTTCTTTTAATAATTATTATGTCTCTAATTATCAGAAAAGTGAGTAAATTTGTTTCTCTTTATATTGGATTGTTATAAGGAGTAATGAATGTAACGATCTTATTGTAAGTAAAATAAATGTATAATGAAATAATTACGATTAATCAAAAATGAAGAAAAATTTGTTGAGATTGTTATTCATGGCATTATTTTTGCCATTTATAACGCAAGTAAAAGCACAATGCGACAATAATGCAGGCATGTGTTCTATAACCATCGTTGCAGGTGATGCAAGTTTTGATGGATGGGAGGGTTCTAACTTACAAGTATTTCAAGGCTCTATCTTGCGTGGTACAGTAACTGTGCAAACTGGTGATTTTGATTCTGATACCGTTTCTATGCAAGTGTGTCCGGATTCCATTGTTCTTGTTTGGAATGCGGTGGGACAGTGGAACGAAGATTGTTTCTTTGAAATTATTGATATAGAGGGTAATGTTATTTATAATGTAAGAAGTGGCGATTTGACAAATACTGTTACAGGAGTGCTAGACACTATCAATGTTACATGCCCCACATGTACAAGACCTCAAACATTGATTTCCAATGCCAATACCGCCACATCGGTATCACTACAATGGTCAGACAATTCCACTGCACATTCTGCATGGCAGGTAGTGTATGGTCCTGCCGGATTTTCGGTAGATAATTTTTCCACAGCCAATGGAGTGAGACTGACTACTCCGTTGTCGTCTACATCTATTACTATAGATAATTTGTCGTCCGATACTATTTACGATTTTTATGTACGTACTATCTGTGGTAGCGATGATTATAGTGGATGGCGTGGACCTCTAACGGTACGTCCAAGTTCATACTCTATGACTGTTGAAAGTTCTAATACTATTACTGCATGTGATTTGTTTATATATGACGATGGTGGACCTTTGGGCGATTATTCAAATAGTTGTAATTCACTGTTGACAATTTTCCCCTCATCGGCAAATTCTTTAGTTGTACTTTCCGGAACATTGGTTTCGCAATCGAATGATAACATTATTATATATGATGGAAGTACAACTTCGTCGCCTATTCTTGCTACGATTACGGGCAATGGAACTACTCCTGTAGAAATAGCTCCGATAATGTCCACCTCTGGTCCACTTACTGTAAAGTTCACTTCTAATTGGAGTGGTGTGGCTTCCGGATTTGAGCTACGAGCATCGTGTATTGATATACCTACATGTGCTCCGGTAGAAGATGTGAATGTAATAAATGTTACAGGTAGTTCGGCTATGGTGGAATGGTCGTATATAAGAACTCTTGGAGCTGAACCGTCTAGCTATGAGGTAGAAATAGTGGATATTGCAACCAATACTGTTATGGAGTCAACGATCACAACTGAAAGATATTATTTGTTTGCAGGATTGAACGAGAATAATCCATATAGAATAAAAGTACGAGGGCTTTGTGATAATGGTGACAATGGATTTTGTGATAGTGTAGATTTCGAAACTATTTGTTTGGCAGGAGGTGATGTTGAAATAACCAATGGTACTTTTACTACAAGTAATTATCCTACATTTATAAACAGAGCATATAGTTATACCCAACAAATATACGATGCTTCTGAAATGAATGGTCCGGCTACCATCAATAGTATTTCGGTGGAGGTAGCTACTGCAAACATGGTAGCTCAAGCAAGAACACTTAACATATACATGGGTCATACCGGACGTAGCACATTTGAGTCTACTAGTGATAATGTTTCTATGGACAGTCTTCGTCTTGTATATACCGGACAGTTTACCTTCGTTCCGGGATGGAATACTATCAACTTTGATTCAGTGTTTATTTACAATGCTACCGATAATTTGGTATTGGCTGTTGATGATAATACAGGTTCTTTTGGACAAAGTTGTACATTCCGTGCTCAAAACAATGCTACTTCCAAATCGATATATTATGCTTCTAATGATTATAATCCTAATCCTGCTACATCGTTGGCTACTTATCAAGGAGAAATGGATGTAAGAAATTACAGAAATAATATTGTGTTTGGTGCTGCTTGTGAAACAGGGGTAACATGTGCAAGTCCGGATGTGTATGTTACAAACGTAAATGGCAATGAAATAGATCTTATTTGGGCTCCAGGTTTGGATGAATCATCATGGAATATTGAAGTGAAAGAATCAACTGAAAGTGATTGGGTGCTAGAAGCATCAGCAATTGCTCAAACATCATATACGATAAGTAATTTGGAGTATAATACAATTTATGATATTCGTGTTACATCGCTTTGTGGAGCAGAAAGCCAAAGCACAGTGTTGTCGGCTGCTACAGAATGTGC
>JAFWBF010000125.1 GCA_017507285.1 Bacteroidales bacterium
TAGATGATGGAGTGATAGGATAAATAGCAGCAACTTCGCTAAACATGTAGGCAATATGAGCCGCAGCCTGATTACCATCACATGTCATGAATTTCTTTTCCTTTGCCATTTTATATTACTATTTGAATTTTAATACTATACTATTTTAATATATGTATATTTGAATCTGCAAAGATACACAAAAAAAGGTAATTAGCATAATTATTGCAAGTAATTTTATCCAACTTTGCAAAATATTTTCGTTCAATATCTTTTCAAGGTATTTTTTATGTGCCGAAATAGAACAAAAATACACAAGTTTTGCCTACAAAAAAATAAATTTTATATGGTAGTTTTGCCAAAATGCGATAGTCGTTGGCAAAAATACCGGCTATTGACATTTCTTGCAACGGCAATAGTTTTGCCTATTCCCCCCGAAAATATTATAGATATAGGGAAGAAAAAGATTTTGACATACAGATAATTTCAAAACCAAACTATGATTTATAAAAATCAAACTATGATTTATAAAAATCAAACCATGATTTAATAAAACCAAATCATGGTTTAGTTTTTCATAGAGGTAGCAAATAAACTTTAGTGCACACCTAAAATATTTTCGCTGTGGATTTGGAATATTTTGGTGTATAAATAGCTGAGATAACTATCCGCAACAGGACTTTTAGCAAGGGGAAATATTTGGCAAACAAGCATTATTATAAACAAAAAGCGGGACAAAGAAACTATGATCTTTGTCCCGTCAATATATCAAAATCAAGCAAATAAGTTACTTATCTCACCTCTACCAAATAGTAGTTCTTTTTACCTTTTTGAACTAAGATTATAGAATCCGAAAGAAGATCCTTCTCTGTAACCTGATAAGTATCTGTTATCTTGGCTTTGTTCAAGGATATTGAATTTTCTTTCAACGCACGTTTCACTTCGCCTTTCGAAGCAAACATATTGGTTTCAGAAGCTGTAAGTTCCACTATATTAACACCTTCACCCTTCAGCAACTCTCTGGATATTTCGAAAGTAGGTACACCTTCAAACACCGACTTCAATGTTTCTTTATCCAACTGTTGAAGAGTTTCTGTCGTTCCTTTTCCGAACAATATTTCGGAAGCCGCTACAGCAGCTTCGTAATCCTTTTCGGAATGAACCCTTATTGTAATATCTTTGGCCAACGCCTTTTGCAGTATACGCAAATGTGGAGCAGTTTTATGCTCTTCTTCTAAGCGGTCTATTTCTTCTTTTGATAACAAAGTAAATATGCGTATATAGTGCGAAGTATCTTCGTCCGAGCAGTTTAACCAGAATTGGTAGAACTTGTAGGGCGATGTTTTTCGGGGTCTAGCCATACATTACCACCTTCTGTTTTTCCAAACTTGGTACCGTCGGCCTTGGTTATCAGCGGACAAGTAAGAGCGTATGCCTCTCCGCCTTCCATTCGGCGGATAAGTTCGGTACCGGTAGTTATATTGCCCCATTGGTCAGAGCCCCCCATCTGCAAGCGACAACCTTTTTCTCTGTAAAGAGTAAGGAAGTCATAGCCTTGAAGCAACTGATAAGTAAACTCTGTGAAAGAGATACCGGTTTCCATACGTTTCTTTACAGAATCCTTGGCCATCATATAGTTCACAGTTATGTGTTTACCCACATCGCGGATAAAATCTAGGAAAAGATAGTCTTTCATCCAGTCGTAATTGTTCAATATCTCTGCAGCATTGGCATCATTTTCATCGAAAGAAAGAAATTTTTCCAATTGCTTGCGGATACAATCAACGTTATGTTGTATTTCTTCCACTGTAAGCAACTTACGCTCAGCAGCCTTAAACGAAGGGTCGCCAATCATCCCTGTAGCACCGCCTACAACTGCCAACGGTTTGTGACCAGCCATTTGCAAGTGCTTAAGCATCATTATACTTACCAAGTGACCAATATGCAATGAGTCGGCGGTAGGGTCGATACCCACGTATGCTGTGGTCATTTCTTTATTAAGCTGTTCCTCTGCACCGGGCATTATATCGTGAATCATTCCCCTCCAACGCAATTCCTCTACAAAATTTATCTTCATATCTCTGTATTAATTATCTAAAAAAAGAGGGTCATTTTTGCAGAAATGACCCTCTAAAGGAAATATTCTAAAATATTTATTTCACTACTAATTTAGATGGCATCATCTGAGAATCAGTAACAACATTTATCAAATAAACACCTTTTTGCAAACCTTGGCAGTTGATAGCTTCGGTATGAACACCGGCTGTCAAATTTTCCAATGATTTTGTATAAACTACTTTGCCCGACATATCGAATACGCGAACCGTAGCATCAGTTGTTTTAGCAACTTGCAATTCTACATTTGTATACGAAGCAGCAGGGTTTGGATAGATTCTTACTGCACCTATGTTTTCAGGTTCAACATCAGCAATACCTACTTCATTCAAGGTATCATTTACAAACGATTTGTCAACATAGATTCCATTTCCGTATGTAGCCAAATAAATAGCTCTGTAATCTTTAGTTCTTCCAAAAGCATATTCTTCAGGAGTTGTTCCTGTGTAATAAGTAGCTTTTACAAATGGAAGGCTATCTACTTGTTGAGTCATGAACGAAACTACCACACCATTCATACCTTCGTATGCTTCAGGTGTTGCGTTAGCATTAGCCATAGTATAAAGACCATTTTCAGTACCTAAGTAGATAATACCTTCATCTTTTACAATCAATGAAGAGTAGATAGAAGTAGTACCTCCAAACAAATCTTTAGGAGTAACAGTAGGTTGGTCTGCAGTTGCATTAGCTACGTAGTACATTTCATGTCCACCATTTTGTTCACCTTTGCAAGTAACAACTATATTATCAGCATTAGGATCAACAGCTATAGATGTTATTACACGTGTTGCTGTAATAATTGTATCAACAAGCGTTTCACCGGGTGCATAAGGATTAGTTTCAAACACACCAATGATAGAAGGATCTACAGTTGCAATTTTACGTACACGAATCAAGTAAGAACCACCGTTGGCCGATTCGGCACCTATAAATAAGCAATCACCATCTTCAGATATTGCCAATACTCTTGCTACAGAAGTTCCAAGTTCCATAACATTAAACCATTTCATATCGGTTTCAACTTTTCTGAAGTCAGTTGCAGTTGGCGACATAAATACATAATTTCTATTAGGAGCTTTAGCGGCAGCCAAGAACAATCTTGATTGATAAGGATTCTTGATAGTGTAAGTAACACCGGCATTAGGCATAGTGAAATTTTCAGTAAATGTATAGTTAAGAGGATAGTCTGTATTAGCTTGACAACGAACTTTTGCTACATCACCAGCCAATATTTTGGTTGTGTCAGTTACAACGATATTAGAATCTTTACCATCAATCTTACGAGTGATAACAAAAGGAGCTCTAAGTGTGAATGTCAAACTATCAATTACCTTTGTATCATCAAATTTTTCCCACAAAATCATTGGAGGATTGTAGAAGCCTGTTGAGAAGTTTTGATTGCTGAAAGCAGTTGATATTGTCCAAGTTTGAGTATTTGTATAATTCATATAATCAGAAGTAGCTCTACCAAACATAGCACCTTCCGAACCTACAAAAACAACCGACTTCTCAGCAGGAGCAGTTTGGTGTACCATAGAAGTAGCAATCCAACCACCGTTGCCCATCCACATAGATTCGGCCGAGTGGTTAATAGGATCATCAGTTGGCACTGTTATATCAGAATCATTGCGAGATTTGATATAAGACACTGCATGTCCCAATGTACCACCAAATACAGAACCATCGTTAGCTACAGCAACAGAAGTAAATTGAGTAGTAGTCAAACCTTTGTTCATTTCAGAGAAACCAATAGTGTCTTGTCCTATAATGGTAATACCATCATATATTGTACCATATTTGAATATACCACCATCGGTAGCCAAATAATATACAGAATCATTTACGAAAGTAATGTCGTGAATATTTTCATGTACATAGTATGCACTTGGACGTCCTATAGCAGACACAGATTCTGTAGACCAACTGTAAAGAGATGTTCCTTCCAAAGCTTCAGCGCTCCATACATCAGTACCTCCGACAAGGATTTTCTTGGGATCTGATGGATTAACAACTAATGTATTTGCAAACCATCCATTGTATGATACAAATAAAGTTACAGATGATGTAGATATCTTTGTCCATGTAGTATGGTCTCCTGTATCAGCCAAATAAACACCTTCTAACAAACCTATCGAATCGGCAACAGATATGTAAATATAATTTTTATTCGAAGGAGCAACAGCTAATTCAACTCTAGATGCATTTTCAGAGTGAATTGTCGGTAGAACAACAATATCTGCTTCAGACGAAGCGTCAACAGATATCTTACATACCTTAGCACCGGAAGTAAAATATACCACCGCATCACCCACACAATAATCTACATCTGCAACTTTTCCTTCGCTGAAAAGTACATCATAGTTTCCACGAGAATCGCAACGCAGCATACCGCCATTTGTAGCAACATATAGCATAGAATCTACCAAAACCATATCATTTATATATGTCCAATCTTTATTTACAGCTGCATCAAAAGGATATCTAACAAATACCCCTGTGCTAGGTGTATAACGATAAAGACCTTTTCCCTTTGGAACTATAAGGCCCATTGCATCCAAATTAGAGATAGCCAAACCTTCGCCGGTTCCTATTGCAAAACTACCATCTCGTAATTGAGTAATACAACTGATGGGAAGATTTTCTTCTTTACCATCAATGATACACGGAATACGAGTCCATGTCTTGCCACCATTTTCCGATTTAAATAAACCACCTGCAACACCACCGGTGTATAACACTGAACCATTTCCTACAGTCTTATCAACAACGATAGTACGAGAACGTCCGGCCAAGTTGTCAGGACCTAAAAATTGTAAGCCTTCTTCAGAAGTTTTTCCACTTCCAAATGGGTTTTCACCCTTTGCGGAGACTGTTCCAAACATTAAAATCGCCGCAATAATACCGAAAAGTATTTTTCTTTTTTTCATAAGATGTTTATTATTAATTAGATATTATTTTTATTCTATTTCGAACTAAAAGGCAAAGATAAGCATTTTTTTCGGAATAATGATATTTTTTTCTCTACTCTTACATTTTCTTAGAATATCATCCACTTGAAAATATCACAATCTATATGATGTTCACAGCATTAATAGCATACACACAATATTGGATTAATCTTTTTTAACAGCTTTTACGAGCCTAATACATAAAGAGATAGTTTAAACACCGGTTATGGTATTTTGCCAAAATGACAGGCAATACTTCATATCTAAAAAAAAGTGTATTTTTGCAGAACAAAAAACGTCAAATCATGAAAAGATTATATACATTTATTATATTGAGTTGCAATCTACTAATCCACAATATAAATGCACAGGACAGTCTGTTTTGTCGCAACGTTATATGCAACCTTTCATCGCCACAGATGCATGGCAGGGGATGTGCATACGAAGGTGATAGTATTGCCGCCGACTTCATCAAGCAAAAATGTATCGAAATAGGTTTAAAGTCATTGACCAATGATTTCTATCAACATTACTCCTACCCTGCTTATGCTATGGAAGGCGAATGTAATATAACTGTAAATAACCAAACTATGGTAGCCGGCAAAGAATATCTGATTTGTAATTTTTCGTCGCCGATAGCTCAAAACAATATACCAATATTATATACCGATATCAAAACTGTAGCTATCCCCGATTCGTTGAACAAATTTATAGACAAGCATAAGAGCATCATTCCTAAGTGCATAATATATGTACAAAACGCTGATAACCCGACAAAGGTAGAAGAGAAATGCTTACGCTCATTCAAAAAAATCAATCCTTTTGGTTCGATAGGAATAATTGTTGGTCAAAAAACTCTTCCTATGGCTTCGGTAAGCAATTATCCGGAGGATTACAATTCTGCTCTGATATACGTTATTGATACGTTGTTTGATAGCAAACCAACAAAAATATCTGTCTCATTCTCCAACCAACTGGTGGACCATAATACTCAGAATGTTTGCGCATTCATCGAAGGTAGCGAAGTTAAAGATAGTTTCATGGTATTCACTGCACATTACGACCATGTTGGGCGGATGGGCAAAGATGTATATTTTCCCGGTGCTCACGACAACGCAAGCGGTGTGGCTGCTGTGCTTGATATTGCCAAATATTTTCAACAGAACAAACCTAAATATTCCGTTGCTTTTCTTTTCTTTAGCGGCGAGGAAGCAGGAATTATAGGTTCATCCATATTTGTAGAAAATCCTTTAATTCCACTAGACAGAATAAAACTTGTTGTAAACCTTGACATGTTTTGCGGTGGCGATGAAGGCATTATGGTTGTAAACTCGCAAGACAAACATACAAAGGTTTTTTACGACAATATGGTGGCTATAAACAATGAGAGACATTATGTTTCAGATATAAAGTCGCGACCCAATGCCGCCAATAGCGACCACTATCCTTTTTCAGAACACTGCCCTGCTATATTTATATATACCATGGGCGGAAAATATGGTGGCTACCACAACATATATGACAGTTGCGACAAATGCGGATTGGAAAACTACGAAAACATCATATCGCTTATAGTCAACGCCGTAGCAAGGTAGAATCAACCGCCTATCACCCTCATCAGCCAATTCTAAAGTAGAATCTTCCAATGTAAACCTTGGAAGATTCTTCGGAGAAGACTCGAATGTTCTCCGGAGAAGACTCCAATGTTCTTCGGAGAAGACTCGAATGTTCTTCAGAGAAGACTCGAATGTTCTCCCGAGAAGACTCGAATGTTCTCCGGAGAAGACTCAAATGTTCTCTGGAGAAGACTCGAATGTTCTTCGGAGAAGCGTGCACTGTTCTTCAGAGAAGCGTGCACTGTTCTCTGGAGAAGCGTGCACTGTTCTTCGGAGAAGCGTGCACTGTTCTCTAAAGACCTCTCCAAAGGTCATTTTTCAACAATGGAAATTGAGATTTTATTACATGGACTATTCGACAAATACCTTACTACCATTTTATGATTTTCCCCTTTCGGACAATTGGAAAAAGGTTATTTGAATGTTTGGCATGATTGCTTTTGCAGACATTTCAGAATTCAGTTGCAAACCTTTTTCAGAAGTTTCCCATTATCAAACAATCAAACAAACAGCACATTGTCCCTCCAAGCACCTCATCAAAAAAAGGCGATGCCGACGGGATTGTCATACATTTATGTTGAAAAGAAAATCAAAAGTAAAGTTTTTGGTGTTGAGAAGATATGAACTACGCAATCCGACAGTGATTGGTGTGGATATCTGTAGCACATTGAGGTTGGCATTAAGTTCCAATCCCACCGACGAATAAGAAGCAATATTATCCACAGCCATATCGGCAAAGGCATTGGCATACAGCCGTTTTATGTAAGCCAACCTAGCGATATCCCAATCCGGATAAAAAAGAGGGAACGAATAGTTTAAGGAGAGTAATCCCGCAAGCTCGTTGGTATTGATATAGCGGAAACCACGTGGTGCATTAATCATCGAATTGAGTCCTACACCATTAACTTTATCAACATACCTTCCGGCCATACCTATGCGTATACTATGGGTAGATATAGGCGATGGGAAACAAAAATTAGTAACAACACTCAAAGCATTATCGGCCAATCCCATTCCGCCATCAAAGGCCACTACCAGCTGCTGCAACCACGGATGATAAAGGTAGCGATAAGGCTTCTCTGTATGATGTGTGAATGAGGCAGAAACTCGACCAATTACGACATCCGATATTTCCATCCAATCATAATTGTCGAAATATGTAGTATAAATAAATTGTGCGGTCAAGCCCAAGGAAAAGAAATGGCTACCGGAAGTGAACAAAAACGGCAAGGTAGCAGCAACCGACGACTGCCACTGCCCATACTCTACCATACTATCCATATCGGCAACCCAATACTCGTGGCCGGAATAAGAGGTATTGAAATTGATAATGGGATACCAACCGGCATACTCATAATCTATATAATATTTATTTTTCAACGTATTATGGTCAAACTCCCATCCCGAGGTAAGCACAGAAGTCCCCAACAGATTTTGGCTGAACAGGCTAACTCCCAAATCGACCTCCTGCGATGATGGCGAAAGACTTACGGGTGCCCAACTATGAAAGTCAAACAAATGCATCCATTTCCTATACGGTTCCGATTGATAAAGGGTATCGGAATATGATGGCATGGGGGGTATATCCTTATAGTTTATAGGTGGCAACAAATTGTTATCAGCACTATCTTCCGGTACCGGTATATGATTCAGCTTGTCTGCCATAAGCATATAGCCATCAGTTGTATAATCAGAATAAATCAGCCTGCCACCATCGCCAACGATATAGCTACCTACACCATATTTCGACAAAGTTTGTTGCCTAACAATATTGTCAGATATATTGAAGGAGAAAACCTGAGGCACCGCCGTTTGATCGGAGATATAAAACAGAGTATCGCCATTCAATTTCAAATGAGATAATGTATAGTATTTGGGATAGGTAACAAACGACATTTCGCTAGTTTGTAAATCAAACTTGGCAATAGCAGCGCCATCGCGTTCGGTGATAACTATCATAAAAACGACATTCTCATCTTTGCTCCATGCCGGGTAGCTGTATTGATAATCGGCAGGAAGTTTTATCCGCTTCTCCTCTTTAAACAAGGTATCAAACACAAGCAAATATGCATCAGCATTGTCCATTACCTCCAATGCAACAATCTTGCCCAAGGGGGAAAACGATGGAGAAAAGATATTTCGCCCACGTGTCAGTGTGTTGGTTTCGGCTGTTTCTATGTCATAAACCATCAAATTATTGTAAACAACATTCCATCTTTTGTCCGGACTCATCCGAACATAAGCAAGTTTACCGTTGTATTGCGAAAAATAATTGTCGTATATATTTACTACATTCAACAACTTACGTTCGGTTTTCAAACTATCTATCTCTACCAGCGAAGTTGGTTTATCCATAGTATACCTCAGAGCAACAGTATTTCCAACCTTAGACAATCCTACAGGAATGTATTCGGAATATGTTTCGGTACTGTTGTTTATTCTTGTTGCAGTCGATGATGAGTCATTAGGAAATGTATTCCAATATTTTTTCCAATAACCCATTGCCGAATCATATTCGGCTTCAAAGTTGCCCTTATACATTGGATTGAGAGTCCAAAACTTCGATGCCACACTTCCGAAACCATCTTTCCAATAATCGGTATTGGTCATCCTATCATAGCCTACCAATAGGTATCCCAAATGATAGTCGCCGGGCACATAATCCTTATAACTCCCAAACGCGGCCTTGGAATAGGAAAACGGAACATCAGCCTTGGCAGTCAATGCTCTATAAGGAACTGCGAACGCTCCTTCACGCCCACGCCCCGACGATGAAAGCACCGTTTCGGCCCAAGTGGCATCACCTTCCAAATACCACATCGGAACCATCAATCCGGCAATAGCACCCACCACATGCTGGCCAAAAACAGAGGTAAGCACCCCTACCCCATCCTGATTCAGAGCCTCCATTTGCAGTTCATGCCTATATTCGTGTAGCATTAGCTGCTGCAACCACGGCTGCGAATATGTGCTTTGGGGTGGCGCCGTCCACAGCTCTATACGCTTCGGAGCCCATACACTAAGACCGTTGGAGTACGAACCAACGGCATGAAACACAACCGGTGTTTTGCTCTGTCTTTTAGAAAAAGGAATATCCATCTCCTTATAATTATACCATGCGAAAGTATCGCAATAACGGCTCAAACGCTGTACCTCTCGCTCGTAATAATCGGGGTAAATAAATACAAACTTATCCGTCTCCAGCTTTCGCCAATGTATTGACGACGGATCTTGACCCGAAATATAATACTGTGCCTCTGCAGTTTTGACAAAAAATAACAAGATAACAAACAACAGAATTGTCAATTTTCCAACATAGCAATATCGGAATAGGGCAACAATTCGAGAATAATAAAAAAAACAATGAGCCATATCGTATATCTATAAAATATCTCAGATAAAGGTATAACAAACATCAAGTATATCTTGTTGTTGTACAAGCATAATATATTCTCCTTCCGCTACAGAAACAATGCCGGTATTTTTCTTCAATATATCCTCATCATCAGTATAATTGTCCATAATCGCAATAGTTTGTTTACTATAACGCTCAATGTGATTTATTTATTGCACTATGCCTTACATATAAAAAGCTATCCGCCATAGGATCCACACTTAACCAACCCGTCAAAATATCCGAATCGTAATACCTCGCTCCGAAGTAGGAAAAGCCTGTCTCTGAGTCTCTTTCTTTCCCGATGAAGCAAAGCCGGTGGCTTTGTGATAGCGTTTCCGTTAGGAATTTGTGCGGCAAGTGTAGTGCTAACGAAACGATAGCACAAAAGCATGAAGCAAACCCTGTGAGTTTGCGATAGCGTTTCCGTAGGAATTTGCATGGTTAACGAAGTGCTAACGTAGTGATAATGCAAAAGCATGAAGCAAAGCCTGTGGCTTTGTGATAGCGTTTCCGCAGGAATTTGTGCGGTAAGTGTAGTGGTAACGGAACGATAGCACAAAAGCATGAAGCAAACCCTGTGAGTTTGCGATAGCGTTTCCGTAGGAATTTGCATGGTTAACGAAGTGCTAACGTAGTGATAATGCAAAAGCGGAGAACAAAGAAAA
>JAFWBF010000126.1 GCA_017507285.1 Bacteroidales bacterium
GATATGCGTAAGTATGCTTTTACCGACTTACTTATTGCCGACGAGGGATTTGCCGAAATGTTTATCCAATGTTTAAAGGATACTGTGGTCGAACTCTATCCCGATGGCAATGTATTAGTGCTTAGCCCTTCCTATAGATGCTATAACAATAGGGGGGAGCTGGATATAAAATCGTCCGAACGTAATGAAGAAGACCTCTCGGCCATAGTAGCCGAAGCTTTTGGCTGTGCCGGTAGGACTGCAACGGAATATAGCGATAACTTATTGCGAAAGCAAACATCCGATACTTTTTATAACCAATATATGGTATTGAACGAATGGATGCGAGAGATAGATACAGATGTAGATATGCAACTGATGTCGCAACCCGAAGCCGATAAGATATTCGAAGCCTATAATGTGAATAATGTAGCCATAGCCGGGGTGTCAACCACTGCATGGCGTGGTTTTGGTGGGCGTGTTATACCTACACCGTATCTTTTTTATTCGGCTATTGCCGAGCGTTGTGGTACTACCACTGCATACGTAGAAGTGGATAGAAGTGGAAAAATCAACGAAAGTAAGGTACTGGAGGTGCAGCGTAACGACGAAAAGGCTTTCCTAAAGCAAAGTTTTTACAGCAGTATTGCCGGTAGTGCCAATCCGGGATATATGGGCAAGCATTTGCTTGTGGGTGTATCGGCTTCAGGATTTTTGTCGGCAAATATCAATGATTATGAAATAGATTATACTGTAGGCTTGGAATACGGTGTGAGAGTAGAAGGTGTGGTTGGACGGAAAATCTCACTAGTGGGTGCAATGAAACGCTATGGTTGGAACAGCAGCGTTATCAACAACTTCGAACTTGGGGTGCGGACATATACGAAGTCGGCTACTGCTCCTTTGGGGCCTTATTTACAATTGTCTCTTCAGGGACGTATGTTGGATGGTGACTTTACTACCAAAGCTATACAATCTGATAATGATAAGGATTTGGGTAAAATAAGTTTCGCCCCGGCTTTTACACTTGGACGTACATATATATTTTGGGACAATATTCAGATGGATTTGTTTTACGGAATTTCTTTTCCATTCAAAGATATAGAGGGATGTGATGATATTGTGGGGTTGTATCTCAACTTGGGATTGAGTATTAGCTGGCTAGTGTTTTAAAATGAATAATAATTAATAAATAAAAAATATTATGAAAAAACTGATTTTATTGACAATGATATTTGTATCATTATTTGGAGGAAAAGCGTATTCGCAATATGGTGGATATACAATAGATGTAGGATTTATTCAATCGGTTCGTTATGAAGTGGGATTGATGTCGGCACTCCAATCGGACTTGATACTTGGTGAATCACCATACTATGGGTTGCATTATATTGAACCAACCGAATTTTCCAATGGTTTCAGTCCTATTGTATATATGAGTGTCTCCGGCGAAGCTAAGGTAGCTAAAGATATTTTTTCATTAGAATATAGGTTGAAACTTGGTTATCAGAAAATGAACTACAAGTTTGTAGGCGACATGGATGGAGTGCCAAATGGTTATACCTACATTTGCGATGGTTCTAAAGTATATTCCAATATCTCTGTTTTTGCAGAACTGTTGCTATTGGATAATAATTTGCGTATTAGTGCAGGTGCCGGATTGTTGGCTAAATTTCCTTTGGGTGTTTCGATGTTTGGACTTGATACACCGTTTCCTGATATGATGGATTTCGGAGTAAATCCCGAAGCAAGAGTTATATATTATTTTGGTGATGTTTATGTGTCGGTATTCGGGGGTATGGAAATTGGAATTTCATCGCCATATATTGGGTTGAGCACTGTTACCGGTATAAGATCAAATACTACTTATATAGGATTTGGGGTTGGATATCATATTAATAAATAGACAATAACTGATTTGTTTTATAGGATAGAAATTCAAGGATTATGAGAAGATTATTATTAGTACTACTGGTGATACTATTTTCAAAAGCAGCTTATTCGCAGTATGGACACAGTAACTTCAACTCTTTTCCCATACGTATATCGTTGGAGGCTAACTATGGTTTGGGTGGCTCTATGTCGGTTTCCGATAGCTATTATAGTAGCGATTTTGATCAGTTGGGCTACTATACTCTCGATGTTACTGATGCCCAAGTGCAGCCATTGCAAAGGTATATGCTTGTATTTGATGGTGCTTTTACATCGTCCGATAATTTTACGTTGCGTGGCGAGTTTAAGATTGGCTACGAAAAAACGAGCTATAAGGTGATTGGAACTAAGTCATATTTGAGTCCTGCTGTGGAAAGAGACTTTGAATATAATTGGGAAACAACCAATATAGCTGTAGGGCCATCGATGATGGCAGCATTAAACCTATTGGACAAAAGACTTAATATAGGAGTAGGAGCAGGATTTGTTGGAAAAATACCATTGGGCGATGTGCCAATGAGCTATGCCGGTATGACTACCGACAGGGTCGAACATATTCAGCTTGCGTTGGTGGTACAAGCCAAAGTGTCGTTCTATCTATTGGACAATCTATTTGTAACGGCAGGTTATGGCTTGGATAAAAACTTGCTGGATGCCTACTATGGCTTATCGGCTGGCGAAGGATTGAAACTTACATCATCGTTTCTTACCTTTGGTATAGGATATGATTTTCAAACTGAATAATTAATAAGAAAGGAATATATATATGAAGAAGTTATTTATGGCAGTAGCTGTTATGCTGTTGGTTGGCAGTATTGTCAAGGCTCAAAAACTAGAATTTGGCGACAAAGACGAATATATACGCTACGAAAGTTCGCTGTTGGGTATGGACGAAAATAATTATTATGTACTTGTAGGCTATTCGCAAAACAAGAAAGATAATTATAAGGGCAGTGTGCTTTATACTTACGATAAGAATTTGAAGATAGTGGATAAAACCAATATTGATGATAAGACTAGAAAGATAGCAACAGAGTCGTTTATTACCAATAACAAACTTTCGATGGTACATGCCGACTATAAATTTGCCACTCTCGACTGCCATGTTATAGACAAGGCTACAAAACAGTGTGAGACAAAGCAATATTTTTATGACGATTTTTCGAGAAAAGAAACGGCTGTGCTGAATACCTGTAAGTCGCCCGACGACTCGTTGTTCTTTGCCATGAAAACTATTTTCAACGACAAAGACAAATCCATAAGAATATCCAAAATGGTATTGTTCGACAACGAATTGAACGAGTTATGGCAGAAAGATTATTTTGCACCCGCTGCATCAATGTTTCTTTCAAATGATGGCGAAATATTTTCGGTGGGTTATTTGGTGGACGATAAAGGTGCGTCTACTGTTCGTTTTTCGATGATAACCGGAGATAATGAAGTGTATTTCGACGAAACAATACCTGACATGAAAATAGGGGATATAGAGATAGCAAATTACAATAATGGTGAATTGCTACTATACGGCTTGATACAAGCCGAACCTAGTAGGCGACATATTGTTGATAGGATGTACTACAGTGGGTTATATACGTTTACCTATAATATAAAAACTCAAACCATTGGCAAGATAAACAAATACGCTTTTACTACCGATGATTATAGAATATTTGAAAATCTTAATCCAAAGCGTAAGTGTGATGATAAAGATGCATGTTTCTTGCAGGCTTTGGATGTATTGCATACAAAGGATGGAGGTGCAGTGGTGGCATATAATTTGACTTACGAAACATTGTTGAAGTCGCAGTATGGCACCAGCAAATATAAAAATATGGGAGGAGTGATGCTTTGGCGTTTGAAACCCGATGGCACTATATTGTGGAACAATGGTTTTAAAAGAAATATGGCAACGGGTCTGTTTGAAAACTCTTGGTACACTCCCCACTATATTACCGACAATGATGAAGTGGTGTTTGTGATAGAGACTCACAAAAAAGATAAGTTGGATAATACTTCGATGGCAAATGTTGTAGTTAAATATTATAGATATGAGCAAAATCCAGTTACAGGACCTTTCCCATCGAATATAACATTGGTGCGTTTCGACAAAAATGGAAATATAACCAAAGAAGCTATGCCCGGAGAAAAGAAAATGCTTATAGTTGGCAACCCCAATGTGATGGACGATGGCAAAGCTGTATTTCTATATGTTTCGAACAAGAAAGCTCCCGGTGGATTGATACGTATGGATTTGAAGTAAACAATAGCCGATATTCTTGCTCTATACTCGGTTGTATTGAAAGGTATAGATATACACAAAGGGTAGAGGATACGTTTTTTTGTGTTCTCTATCCTTTTTGGCTTGTATTGCAAAACTCCATAGTTGGCTGTCGTAACTATGTGGTTTACGATCTAAAAGTGCCATGGTTTTGACCTGTAACTATGGCACTTTTGATATCTAAACCGCATGGTTGCAAACATCAAGTGTAGGCTATAAATTATTTCCTTTATTTAGCAACCCTTTGCCGGATGCCATAGGTGGAAAACCTAACAATATTTTTCTTGAGAGGGAATACGAAAAGGAAGATAGATTGCAGGTAGGTATGACATTTCATGAAAATGAAAATTATTGTGGAAGATTGTTGTATATGTTGGAAAAAAAATGTAATTTTGCAAACGATAAAGTATTAATAATAAAGCTAAGAAACAGATGGAAATTATATCTAACAGAATATTGCAAATGTCTGAAAGCGAGACTTTGGCAATGACACAGATAGCTCGTGAATTAAAAGCACAAGGCAAAGACGTAATCAGTTTGAGTATCGGAGAACCCGACTTTAATACTCCCGAAGCAGTAAAAGAAGCTGCAAAAAAAGCTATCGACGAAAACTTTACTCATTATCCTCCCGTACCAGGATATGCCGATTTGCGTGAAGCCATAAGCAAAAAATTCCTTCGCGACAATGGTTTGGAATACAAACCCGAACAAATAGTAGTAAGTACTGGTGCTAAACAAAGCATATACCAAGTGGTAATGGCTCTTATCAACCCGGGCGACGAAGTTATTATTCCTACTCCTTTTTGGGTGTCTTACAAAGAAATTGTAAAAGTAGCTGAAGGTAAATGTGTTTATGTTCCTACTAAAATAGAAAACGACTTTAAGGTTACTCCTCAACAATTGGAAGAAGCCATTACTCCTCGTACCAAACTTATTATGTTCTCAAGTCCAAGCAACCCAACAGGTATGCTTTACACCAAAGAAGAACTTAAAGGTATTGCCGAAGTGTTGGAACGTCATCCCAATATCTTTGTAATGGCCGACGAAATATACGAACATATCAACTTTGAAGGTAAGCACGAAAGTTTAGCTCAATTCCCATCAGTAAAAGAACAAGTTATCACCGTTAATGGTGTAGCCAAAGGTTTTGCTATGACCGGTTGGAGAATTGGTTTTATAGGTGCTCCGCTTGTAATAGCTAAGGCTTGCAACAAATTGCAAGGTCAGGTTACAAGTGCTACATGCTCTATAGCTCAACGTGCCACTATCGAAGCTATGCTTATGGATCCTACTACAAGCAAAGATATTATAGATATGCGTAACAAATTTAAAGAACGTAGAGATTTGGTATATAAACTATTGAAAGAAATACCAAATGTAAATGTTCGTATGCCGCAAGGTGCTTTCTACTTCTTCCCCGAAGTAAGTGCCTATTACGGAAAATCATATAAAGATTATACTATTAACAATAGTACTGATTTGTGTATGTATTTGTTGTATGAAGCTAATGTGGCTACAGTTCAAGGTAGTGCTTTTGGCGATGATACTTGCATACGTTTAAGCTATGCTACAAGCGAAGATGTTCTTGTAGAAGCTATACGTCGTATCAAAGAGGCTTTGGCTAATTTGAAATAAACCTTTTTGTTGTTATAACAGATTTTATAAGTATAGATGTATAAAAAGGGGCGAGGCTACGGCCTTGCCCCTTTTTTATGTTTTTATTGTAGTGTTTATTATATCAAATATATTTTAAAAGTTCTCCATGGTTTCGGTGGCTTTTTCCCACTCTTCCATTAGGGTGTCTAGTTTTGCCTTTAGGTTTTCGTAGTCGGAGTAGAAGTTTGTGTCGGATGCAATGGATTGTGGGTCGGCCGATAGTAATTCGTCCTTTTGGGCAATCTCCTTTTCGGTTTCTTCTATCTCTTTCTCTATCTTTTCCACATTATTGCGTAGCTTTCGTAGTTCACGTTCATGCTGTTTTGCTTGTTCGTAGTTGAGCTTGTTTTGCGATACCGTTGCGGTGGCTTTCTCAGTTACAGTTTTTTTCTCAACCTCAAGAGCTTTAAGGTTCTCTATTTTGCGGTATTCGAGAAACTCGAATATATCGCCTTTAAATTCTTTGATGGCTCGATTTCTAAATTCGTAAAGAGAGTCGGTGAGGCCCTGCAGAAAATCGCGGTCGTGGCTTACCACTATAAGGGTACCGGTATATTGTAGTAGTGCATTTTTAAGAATGTCCTTGGAATTCATGTCCAAGTGGTTTGTAGGCTCGTCAAGGATAAGTAGATTGCAGGGGGTTAGCAATAGTTTGGCAAGTGCCAAGCGTGCCTTTTCACCTCCCGATAGCACTTTGACTTTTTTGTCTATAGCTTCTTCGTCGAAGAGGAAATTACCTAATATATTTCTTATCTTGGGCCTAATGTCGCCCACGGCTATTTGGTCTATGGTGTCGAACACTGTTTTTTCGCCATCAAGTAATGCTGCTTGGTTTTGAGCAAAATATCCTATCGATACCTGATGTCCAAGTTTAAACATACCCGAATAGTCGTCTATTTCGCCTATTATTATCTTTGCTAATGTAGATTTGCCCTCACCGTTTTTTCCTACAAATGCTGTTTTGCTTCCTTTGGGTATTATAAAGTTGAGGTCGTTGAGTATCTGTTTTTCGCCGTATGCTTTGCATAGGTGTTCGGCTTCCACCACCACTTTTCCCGAGTGTGGTGCCGGTGGAAATTGGAAATGTATACTTTCGGTACTTACCTCGTCGATGGACACTTTGTCCATCTTTTCCAACATTTTTATTCGGCTTTGTACTTGTTTGGCTTTGGTGGCTTTGTAGCGAAAGCGTTCTATAAAACTTTGTATCTGTGCTATCTCTCGTTGTTGGTTGGTAAGAGCCGACATTTGGCTGCTACGTCTTTCTTCCATCAGCACTACGTATTCGGAGTAGTTGGCTTTGTAGTCGTATATCTTACCTGCTGTTATTTCGATGGTTCGTTTGGTGATATTGTCGAGAAATGTTCGGTCGTGGCTTACAAGTATAACAGCTCCGGTATATGTGCTTAGGAAGTTTTCCAACCACTGTATTGATTCTATGTCAAGGTGGTTGGTCGGCTCGTCGAGCAGTATAAAATCTGGATGCTTTAGGAGTATTTTGGCAAGCTCCACACGCATTTGCCAGCCACCGCTAAATTCTGTAATAGGGCGTGTAAAGTCGGTATGTATAAAACCAAGTCCCAACAGTATCTTTTCGGTTTGTTCTTGGCGGTTGTTGCCACCAAGCATTAAAATATGTTCGTTTACATCATGATGGCGGTTTAGTAGCAGTTCGTATTCCTTAGAGTCGTAGTCGGTGCGATTGGTAATTTCGTTTGTAAGCTTCTGTAATTCGGCCTCCAAAGTGTCTATTTGTTCAAAAGCAGTTAGCGCCTCGTCTATTATAGTACGATTGCTGTTGGGTATCATCTCTTGTGGCAGATAGCCAATGGTTTGATCTTTGGCCACTATTATGGTTCCCGTTTCGGGTTGTTGCAGTCCTGCTATTATTTTCAGTAACGTTGATTTTCCTGCACCATTCTTGCCTACAAGGCCTATACGGTCTCGGTCGTTGATGTTGAAGGTAACATTGTCGAAAAGGTTGGTGCCTGTAAATTGTACTGATAGGTTATTTATCGAAATCATTTTATATACTTCTTTTGCAAATACAATAAAAAAGAGCTATCGTGCAAATAGCTCTTTCTTTATTATAATACCTTATATATAATGTATTATTGTAGGTCAAATACTACAGGTAAGTTGAACTGTACACGTACAGGTTTACCACGTTGTTTTCCCGGGCTCCATTTTGGCATGTTCTTCACAACGCGAAGAGCTTCTTGTCCACATCCACCACCAATGTCGCGCAATATTTTTGCACCAGCGATAGATCCATCTTTTTCAACAACGAAAGTCAAGAACACCTTACCGGTAATGTTGTTTTCTTTTGCTACTTGAGGATATTTGATGTTGGAGTACAAGTATTCAAACATCTTGTCTTCACCACCGGGAAAAGAAGGTTGCTCTTCTACTACCAAGAAAATTGTTTCTTCAACTTCTTCAGGTTCTTCTTTAATTTCAACTTTCACTACCGGTGCATCGGGCTTGGTCAAGTCATCAGCATTGATAGTTTTCAATTCGTGCTCAATTTCCACATCATCTTCCACAATTTGGATATCTTCGCTCATTTGAACTTCCGGTTCCGGAGGAGGAGGAGGAGGAGTGTTTTCTTGAGTTTGAATAATTGTTTCTTCAGGTATTTCCACTACGGGACCCTGTGCGAAAGTCGATTCTTTCTTTTCGTAGCTTTTCCAGTTGAAAGCTAATAAAGCTACCACTAAAGCAAAAACCAATCCTACTTCAAGGAAGAGCGTTTTTTTGCTTTCTAAGTCTGCTTTTGGAGATTTCTTTGCTTCCATAATATTTTTACTTTTAATCGTTTATACTCATTTTACGCGATTTTTCGCATTCTCTTTCTGACTGCTAAATTAATACTTTTTTTTGGTATAAACATCATTTTTGACGAAAAAAAACAACAAAAAAATATATTCTATTGATATGCAGTGGCTTAAAAGTGGGTAAAAGGGCGCACGGGGAATGCACCCTTTTTCAGATAGATATTGGATGTTGGGGATAATAATTTTTCGGTACTTTTTCGGCCTTAGTTTAGGCTGTCCCACCACGAGTAGGGCATTACATTGGCATAAATTTTTATCAGTGTTCCGCTGTCATCGTATAGTAGTGATAGTTCTTCGTTGTCGTTTTCTATTTCTATGTTATAGAATGTACCGTATTTCGATGTGGTGATTTCTATTATATCTTCGATATCGTAATCGATGTAGGCTGTCATTAGGTTTGTTTGTACCTCTATGGGCAAGTTGGCATATATAATTTCGGTTTTGGTGTATAACCATGTGCCATCGGTGCTAAACCATGCTTCCATATCTTCGCCATAATAGTCGAAGTCTGCCACATAGTATCCGCCTACATAATACCATCTTACATCAGTTGCATCGGGATAATAGTCGTCAAAGATTTCTACTATCGACGAGCCGGGAGTATAATAGTCGTCATCGTCATTGCAACTTACTGTGATAGCAGTACAAGTTATAAAGCCTAAAGTCAAAAGTAATATCTTTATCTTTTTCATAGTTCGTTGATGTTTTATATTTGATGACTATTAAACACCTGAATTATGATGATGGTTCAAAAAACAAAAATTATTTTTTGGCAAAAAAGTCTATCGCCAATTTGTATCCTTGTAGTCCCAGTCCGGCTATCGTGCCTACACATACTTCGGAAATCAACGAGGTGTGTCTGAATTCTTCGCGGGCATAGATGTTGGAAATATGTATTTCCAACACCGGAGTGGTAATGGCAGCTATGGCATCGCGGATAGATACCGAGGTGTGGGTGTATCCACCGGCATTGAGTATAATGCCGTCGAACTCGAATCCTACGCTGTGTAGTTTGTTGATGATTTCGCCCTCAACATTACTTTGATAGTATTCTAAATCTATGTCGTGGTAGCTTGCTTTCAGATTGTCAAAATACGAACGAAAATCTTGTTTGCCATAAATTTCGGTTTGTCTTACACCCAAAAGGTTTAGGTTGGGACCATTCAATATTAATATTTTCATGATATTGAGGCTGATTATTGATGTTATATAAATAATGTGCAAATGTACAAACATTTTCTCAATCGTGCAACGATAAAGTGTCAATCTGTACTTCAAAAAAACAAAGTATGTAAAAAATCATTTTACAACTCGTTGGGTGGAATGATTTTTTTACCCTATTGTCAAATGATTTGTGATAGGGTGTTACGAGCACGATAGTATACCATCAATCGTTGACCGATATATAGGCTCAAATCTCCCTCGTGATGTAGATAAATCTCCCTCGTGATGTAGATAAATCTCCCTCGTGATGTAGATAAATCTCCCTCGTGATGTAAATTCATCTACATCACGAGGAAAATTTTCTTTTCTTGTGGATTTTTTTTATTTATTGTATATCAGTTTGTTATTTTTTTGTTCCATATTTGCAGGTCTAAGCAGTAGATATTTTGATTCAAGTAATAGTTTTTTACATTATAATGTTGATTTGTGAAACGTGAAATTTCGGCGGTTGTTTTAAAGAAATAGAATAAGAGTTTTACATAAAAAGTTGCATATTTGCTTTTAGAAATGGTTCAACACAAGTTTTTTGATCAAGCATTGGACACTATGTAGGTTGTTGCATTGCAGTAAGGGTTGCATATTTTCGGGCTTGAGTTTTAGTTGTTGGGCTATGTAGCGGAAGTATTCCTTTGATTTGTTTATCTTGGACTGTTCCGGTTTGTTTAGCGATTCTATTTTCGATAGCAGTTTATCAACATATTCGTAATACCACGCTTTTGCAGTATTGTATGGTAGTTTGGACGATGATTTTATTTCGGTAGCTACCAAAGGGTTGGCAATGGCACCTCGGCCAAGCATAAAGTTGTTGATATTAGGATATAGATTTTGCACAAATAGGTAATCATCAAGGGAGTAGATGTCGCCGTTGTAGATAATTTTGTGTACCGATGTTTGGGCTATTATACGTGGTGCATCGTAGTCTATCTTGCCTTTGTACATCTGTATTCCCAAGCGAGGATGTATGGTTATGCTTTCTAGCGGATATTTGTTGAATATCTCTATTAGAGGTTGGTATTCTGTTTGGCTGTAACCTGTTCGCATTTTTATACTTAGGCATGGTTTGATGTTGGGAATGACTTTTGATAGTATGTTGTTTACCTCATTCGGATAATGTAACAATCCGCTACCATGATGTTTTTTTGCAACCTTGGGTATGGGGCAACCCAGATTCCAATTGACATGTGTATATCCATGGTCGAACAATAGGTTTGCCAGATCTATAAATTCCTTTGGTTCGTTGCCCATTATCTGAGGTATTACAGGCAACGAATTGTTGTTGTCCGATACATCTTTTATTTTCTTATGTGCAGCACTTAGGTCGCCATGGGTTATGGATATAAAAGGACTTACGGCAATATCAAACCCATTGGCAAACGAGCAGGAATGGATTACGCTACGAAAGAAAGCATCGGTAAGTCCCTGCATTGGCGCAAGGTATATTGTCAGCTTTTTCTTTCCCTTATCCATTTCCATGTTTCCTTGAGGGTTGTTTTTTTGCCATACATAAGTATTCCTATGCGGTATATGCGGGCTGCCATCCAAGTAAGCAATACAAACGATACTAGCAGGATTGCAGCCGAGAGCCATACTTGTGTTAGTGGTACTCCGAATGGTAGTCTTATCATCATTGCTACCGGCGAAGTAAAGGGTATCATTGACAGCCATTGTGCTACAGCTCCGCTTGGAGATGCTACGATAAATGGCGACAACACTATTGATAGTATCAGCGGAATGGTTATAGGTAGCACAACTTGTTGAGAGTCTGTCTCTGTAGTGGCACCCACAGCAGCAAATAGTGAAGCATATAATAGATAGCCCAATATGAAGAAAACTAGGAAAATGGGCAGAATAACGCTAAAGTCAATTGCCAACAACCCCTGTGTTATCAAGGGTAGGTTTATACTATTGTCGGCCGAGGTGGTTGTAGCCAACATATTGGGGTAGGCAATGTTAACTATGCCAATGGTTCCCAGTAGTACTATTATCCATAGCAGGAATTGAGTTAGTCCTACGGCAGCGATACCTACTATTTTGCCCATCATTAGTTGGAATGGATGTAGAGATGATACTATTACTTCCACTATTCTGCTGTTCTTTTCTTCGATAACGCCACGCATCACTTGCGAGCCGAATATAGATATAACAATATATATAAGTACAGCCAATATCGCAGCAAGAGCTATCTTTACTTCGAGAAAATCGTCTCGGCCGGTTTCCAAATCTTTGGTATGCAAATGTATCATAGCATCGTTTATCATTTTATAGTCGTCCTTAGATATTTGATAAACTTCCAGCATTATGTTGTTTTTTAGTATTCTTTCAAGCTGTGCTTCAATATTGTTTATAGCCACCACATTGGGCGAGTGTGCATAATAGTAGAGGTACGCATCGGAAGGAATACGTGTTTCGGTGCGTGGAATGTACACTATCGCCGCATATTCGTCAGAACTTTGTAGTTTAGCTTTTGCCTCATCGATATCTTTGAAATGTGTATAGCGTACTTCGTTGTCGGTACGGAATTTGCCAAATAAAATTGTTTCATCTACAACGATAATGTTGGTCCGTTCTTTTGAATGTATAGATAGGTATATGGGTATCACATACAATGCAGCCAATAGTATAGGCACAAGCACAGTAAGTATCCAAAAGGATTTCTTGCGTATGCGAGCGAAGTATTCTCGTTTTATTACCAATAGTATTTTTTTCATTATTGTGTAGTGTCGTTGTTAGGTAGGTATGTGTATAAAGCTAGTCGAATCGTAGATGTCGTATTGGCGCTCCCGATTTCGATAGTCGTTGCATTGTTTCGAGCCCAATCTCGAAGTGTGTGTGTACGTATTTCGTTGTAACTATATTGTCGCTTTTCTCTGTTTTTATTCCGTTAGAAATCATAGGTTGGTCGCTCACTAGCAGTAGGGCCCCACAAGGTATTCTGTTGGCAAAACCCACGGTGAATAGAGTTGCCGTTTCCATGTCTATAGCCAAACAACGTATCTTTTTGAGATATTCTTTAAACTCGTTGTCGTATTCCCATACCCGTCTATTTGTACTATAGACGGTGCCGGTCCAATAATCTTCGTGGTATTCGTTGATGACGGTCGATAACTCTTGTTGAAGAGTAAAGGCCGGTAACGCCGGTACTTCGGGTGGAAAGTAGTCATTAGATGTTCCCTCGCCACGGATGGCAGCGATAGGCAGTATATAATCACCTAGGTCTGATACTGGTTTTAGGCCTCCACATTTGCCTAGAAAAAGGACCGCTTTGGGCATTATTGCAGTAAGTAGATCCATTATCGATGCAGCGTTGGGACTTCCCATGCCGAAGTTTATGAGTGTTATATTTCCATGTGTTACCGATGGCATTGCTTTGTTTTTACCTTTTATTTCAGCTCTGAATTTCTCTGAAAAAAGTGTGAGGTAGTGGCTGAAGTTGGTAAGGAGTATATATTCGCCAAAGTCTTCCAACTGTGTACCGGTGTAGCGTGGAAGCCAATCTTTTACTATCTCGTTTTTACTTTTGCTCATGTTGTTGTTTGTTATTTTTGTACCGATGCTTTCAGCAGTTTGGTTAATTCGTTGTTGAACATGAAGTCGTTCAGTTCTTGATTTGATGTCTGTGTTATGGTGTGGCGAGTACCTTGCCAAGCAAGATTTCCCTCGTGGATAAATATTATATGTTCGCCAATTCCCATCACCGAGTTCATGTCGTGGGTGTTCACTATTGTAGTGATATTATATTCTTCGGTAATTTCTTTTATAAGGTTGTCAATAAGTATGGAGGTCTGAGGGTCGAGACCGCTGTTGGGCTCGTCGCAGAATAGGTATTTGGGATTTCCCACTATAGCCCGTGCTATAGCCACACGTTTACGCATACCTCCCGAAAGTTCGGAGGTGTTTAGGGTGTGTACATTGCTTAGTCCTACTCTTTCCAAACAGAAGTCCACTCGTTTGTTCATCTCCTCCGGCGTCATATTGGTAAACATGCGCAAGGGGAAACATACATTATCAGCCACGTTCATGGAGTCAAACAATGCTCCTCCTTGAAATACCATACCTATACGTTCTCTTATCAGGTGGCGTTCTTTCTTGTTCATCGTGGTGATGTCTTTCCCATCGAATAGTATCTGGCCGGAGTCTATTGTTTCCAATCCTACCATACTTTTCATAAGTACAGTTTTGCCACTACCGCTACGTCCGATGGTAAGGTTTGTCCTGCCGGCATCGAAGGTGGCACTTATATTGTTAAGTACTATCCTTCCTGAGAATGATTTGTATATATTACGTATTTCTATCATCAGAGCAATAGATTGGTTATTATAAGGTTTGCAATTATCAGTGTTATACAGCTTTCAACAACTGCACGCGTGCTGGCATGTCCCACTTCCAATGCTCCTCCTTCCACTGTATAACCACGGAATGCTGATACCGACGATATTATAAAGCTATACACAAAGCCTTTTATCAATCCTACAAAAAGTGAGTGGTTGGTGTAGTCGAGTTGCAAACCATCGAGGTAATCGTATGATGATATAACTCCAGTGATTGTACCAAAGAACCATCCGCCTAACAACGCAAGGAAAGTGCTTACTGTAATAATAATAGGACTGAATATTATACATGCCACTATCTTGGGCAAAATTAAGTACGAGGCACTATTTACACCCATCACATCAAGCGCATCAATTTGCTCGGTGATACGCATTGTGCCAAGTTCTGATGCTATGTGGCTACCTATTTTGCCGGCCAATACAAGGTTTATCATTGTTGGTGCAAATTCCAGCATTATACCTTCGCGGCTCGAAAAGCCTGTTATCCAGCGTGGATAAATAGGGTTGCTTAAGTTTGCAGCCAGCTGTATCACTATGGCCGCTCCCACAAATATGCTTATAACAGCTACTATGGGTAGCGAGTTTATTCCAAGAGCCTGCAGTTCAAACACCAACTTTTTGCGATATAGTTTTGGGTTCTCCGGAACTTGGAAAACATTTTTCAGCAGTATAAGATACGATCCTATCTCACTAAATATCTTCATGTGTCGTAGTGGTTATTGTTCGTAGCCGAAACGTTTGAGTGCTCGTTCGCTATTACGCCAATCTTTAAGTACTTTTACTTGTAAATCCAAAAAACATTTCTTGCCTGTAAATTCCTCTATGTCTTTTCGAGCTTCCATACCTATCTTTTTCAGGGCTTTGCCTTGATGGCCTATTATTATGCCCATTTGGCTTTCACGCTCTACGTATACGAATACAGAAATTCGGTCGATGTCTTCGCATTCTTGGTACGACTGTACAACCACTTCTGTGCTATACGGTATTTCTTTTTGGTAATAAAGTAATATCTTCTCACGTATAATCTCGCTGACAAAGAAACGCATACTTTTGTCGGTCAACTCGTCTTTGGGAAAATAGGGTGGATTTTCGGGAAGTAGTTCTATAATCTTTTCAAATATCAGATTTATATTAAAACCTTCGGTGGCCGAAGCCGGTATTATTATTGCATTGGGAATCTGATTTTGCCAATAAGCTATTTTGTCGGCTACGACACTTTGGTTACTTAAGTCAATTTTGTTGATTACTAATATTATTGGGATATTCGAAGCAATGATTTTTTGCAACACTTCTTGTCGTTTGAATGTTTCGCCAACTTCAGATACAAGGAGGAACAAATCAGCGTCCTTCAATGCTGAACTTACAAAGGTCATCATGCTTTCATGAAGCTTGTAGTGTGGGTTCACTATTCCGGGCGTGTCGGAGTATATGATTTGGAAATCCTCGCCATTCACTATGCCCATTATCCTATGGCGTGTGGTTTGGGCTTTGGATGTGATGATTGAAAGTTTTTCGCCAACCAAGGCATTCATTAGTGTGCTTTTACCTACATTGGGGTTGCCTATGATGTTTACAAATCCTGCTTTATGACGTTTTTCTTCTTCCATGATATACTATGTGCAAAATTTATAATTCTTATTTGTGTGTGGTGGTGTTATCTAGACCACATTATAAATCTGTATTACCGATAAAAAAATCTTTTATTACTCCTTCGTCAATACTGCGGTATTGGAATGCATGTATTATGGTGCCGTTGTCCAAGAGTACCACTACCGGGAAGCGTCCGCGTGTAAGAGGTAAAAAATTATCAACTTCCATAAACATGGATAGCGTTGGTTTAGTGTCGGTTTCTTTATAGAATTTGTCTAAATTTGTTGTTTCACCACCAAACACTGTTATTATACTTGAAGTATCAATGTTCATGCGATGTTGCATTGTTTCCATCTTTCGGGCCGACAGCTTGCAGTATTTGCAGTTGGGGCTGTAGAAAGCCACAAGCTTTTTATCTTCTGCTATTCCCAAGGTATCCAATGGTCCATTGGGTTGGATGTATTCATTGAAGAGCTCCTCATTAATACTATATTTGGTAGCGGTTGGATAACTAACCATATTGTCGGGTGGCGAAACTATGAATACTGTTGCAAAAGTCAAAAGTACTACCGGCAACAATATATACCACCGTGGGCGAAATTTGTATTCTTTTACGTTGCAACAAAATAACGTAGCTATGATAAATACAATATTTTTTATTATACTTTCGATGGGATCGAATGCTACAAATTCGCCAAAACAATGGCAGTTATCGGTTCGTCCGATAAGTACAGCATAGACAAGGAATAATGTGAATACCATAAGGGTAAGCAATGTGAGTCGAATTGTATATTTGTTGTAAATATTGACCGAGAGGGCTATGCCTAATAGAAATTCGAAACCAATCACCAACCTTGCTGCAATGTAGGATAGACCTAAGCTTAGAATGTCGAAACTATAAACATATAGCTCAAACTTGTCGATATCGATTAACTTCGTCAATGCCGACACCAAAAACAATGCTCCTAGGAGCATTTTAACCGCAAACTTAGTATATCGGAGTGCTACTGTCGATTGCATATCAAAGCATAAGAATCTGCCGGTTACTCTTCCAGGCAGTATTTGATTACTATTTCTTGTCCGTTATATATCTCCACTTGGTTTAGGAATTTACATTCCTCGGCAGTTTCATAGCTTACTTCGTTGTTGGGAAGGTAGCATTTACATTCTTTTTCCTTCGAGCAAGAATTTAGGCAACCTAACACTAATGCTACACATGCCATAATGTATAGTTTTTTCATTCCGTATCTAATAAATGTTATATTTTATTTTGTTGTTACAATTGTTCTTCATCAATCTTCACGCACTTTGGTTTCAAGTACTTATCGTAGTTATATTCCCATCCTTCGGGTAGAAAGTTATCACAAGTCATATCCTCAATGTGGAATATTTGTTTTATTATTGTGCCTTTAATGGGCGTTTTGTAACTACACTCGCAATATTCGTGTTTTGTACAAGAACTCAAGCATACCGCTCCCATTATCCCTATCAATAGCATTATTTTTTTCATAACTATCAATATATGTTGTTGTTATCTAATATTTATTCTTTAATGTATACCTTTTGACGGTGCAAAGATACGATTTTTTCTTCAAACAACGAAATATTTTCTATCGATAACTGTGCGGTATGCCTTATTTTTTTTATATAACAAAATGATTTGTATTATTTTAATGTATAGAAAAAAACTTCCTGTCATTCGGCCTGTTTCACCCAATAAAGGTTGTCTATACTATATCCACGGCTTTCTATTTTGCTTAATAGAAAGTTTAAATCCTCCGTTTTCATTTTTGGAGTTCGACTCAATATCCATAGGTAGTCGCTACTTTTGGAGCCTACAAGGGCATAACTGTAATTGATAGTGTCGAGTTCTAAAATGTTGTATTCGCTGTAGAAAATCCAAAAGAATGATACCTCTAGTTGTCCATCTCCATCAGCATTTTTACGCTCGCGTGCCTTACCTATTATTTCTTTGTATCTACCGCCCAATGAATCCAGGTAACCGGAATTTTTTACTCTTATCATCCCGTCGTCCATCATCGAATATTCGGCTGTTACGCCTTCAAGGTTCTTTTCAAAATGATGTTCATAGCGGGCTATCTCGTACCAGCGGCCAAGGTAACGTTCCAAGTCTACGTGTTTAACAGTAGTTTTATTGATGTGACTTTCTGTGTCACAAGCTGTAAAAAGCAATGCACTCATGATTATTAAATATAAACGTTTCATATAATTTTTTTTCTATTGAAACGTTGTCTGTTGTCGATGGTTCAACACATCGTAAAATTTAATCCCGATTCGGATGAATTTCCCTCGCGATCTAATTTTATCTCCCTCCCGATCCGGATAAATCTCCATCGTGATGTAGTTTTTTCTCTCTTTCTCGAGCCGTATTTCAAAACTTTCATTGCCGTCTAAATAGTCTTCGAGATGATTTTTTTTTGTGAAACCCCCATCCTTGATAATCATCTATTTATCTCGATAACTCGTTTATATCGGCGTGTTTTTTTTCAATAAGTGTTGTGTACACAAACATGTCGTTATTTGCGTTTAATGCCAAAGTATGATATGTGATGATTTCTTAAATTCTGATTGTACATTTGGAGATACTAATGGTCTCTGCTATCGAAATATAAATTTGCCTATAATACAGATAGAAAAAAAGTCGTATCTTTGCAATATAAAATTATAACTATAATGATATGAAAGAATATATTAAAAAGATTGAAAGTCAAAGTGTTGTAGCTCTTGTTGTATCAGTTGTGGCATTTGTGTTGGCAGTGGCGGTGCAATGTTTGTATTTGTTTACCGACGTTATTGCAGCGCCCGACCTTGGTTATTGGACCATGTATGTGGCGGTGTCTTTGCCCGCTCTGGCAGCTTTGCTATACATAGTGGTCGTTCCTTATTCCAAGCACCATTATAGAAAAATGGCTGCCATGGCTTCGCTAAACGAAAAAGTCGAAGGCTATATATCGTTCCAATCACGCCTCAAAACCATTGTGATAGTGCTCTCAATATTAATGGCAGTAGTGGGTATATTGGTAAAGATGCAACTGATTATGCTTACATGTATGGCATTGCTTGTAGAGATGTTGGTCTTCAGATGCATGATGGCCAATCCATATACCGTTAAGCAGAGGTTAAAACTCACTGCCGACGAGATGAATGAACTATACGGCGAAGATTGGGAAGAACGTATAAAGTAAGTAACAAAATATAGTATATAGTGCAGGAGATGATAGCAACAAGAAATAAAGAAACTATATGTGCCATATCCACTCCGCAGGGTGTGGGCGGAATAGCGGTTGTACGCATTTCGGGACGTGATGCAAAGGCTGTGTGCAACAAAGTGCTGCTCAGTTCAAAAGGAAATATGGTGGTGGAGTCTTTCGCACCAAACACGGCTCATTTCTGTTGCTTATATGATGGCGATAGGCTTATAGACGAGGTGGTGGTTACTTATTTTGAAAATCCCCGTTCGTATACCGGCGAGGATTGTATCGAAATATCGTGTCATGGGTCGCTATACGTTCAGCAGAAGGTGATGGAAGCCCTTGTGGCTGCCGGTGCTCGCCTTGCCGAGCCGGGCGAGTTTACCTTGAGGGGGTTTCTCAATGGCAAGTTCGACCTTTCGCAGGCCGAGGCTGTAGTCGACCTTATCGACTCTAACTCCGAGGCTTCGCATGGCTTGGCTATTCATCAGCTGAGGGGAGGATTTTCGAAAAGCATAGCCGACCTTCGTGAAAAGTTTGTAAACCTGGCTTCGCTTATGGAATTGGAGCTCGATTTTAGCGACGAGGATGTGGAGTTTGCCGACCGTTCAGACCTTATGAATCTTTTAAATGAGATTGAAACGCAGGTAACAAGCCTTACCAATTCGTTTCGTTTGGGCAACGCCGTAAAGAACGGTGTACCTGTAGCTATAGTGGGCAAGCCAAATGTGGGGAAATCTACACTCTTGAATGCTCTTCTTAACGAAGACCGTGCCATAGTGTCGGACACTCCAGGCACCACTCGCGATACTATCGAAGACGCAGTAACCATCGAGGGTATTACTTTCCGGTTTATAGACACTGCCGGCATTCGCCAATCGGACAACGAGATTGAAAACTACGGAATAGAACGTACATACAAAGCCATCGACAAGGCTGCTGTAGTGCTATATATGTTTGATATTACCAACACATCGCCTTCCGACTTGCAAGAGGTAATTAACCAACTGTCGGCTGCAGGCCGTCTTGACAACAAGCAACTGATATTGATAGCTAACAAGGCCGACCTTGTATCGGGTCAAGTATTCAATGACGCATTTGGAACAGGAGATACCCCTATATTTATATCGGCCAAAGAAAAGATGAACATCAACCGGATAACACTCCGCCTTGTGGAAGGGGTGAAAGCCGGCCGCCAGATAGACAACACCCTACTTACCAATGCCCGCCATTACGAGGCTTTCCTTCATATATTGGAAGCTGTAAACTCTGTACGCGCCGGAATAGACTCTTCTTTGCCCGGCGACTTGCTGATGGTGGACGTCCGTCAAGCATTGTATTACCTTGGTCTGATTACCGGACAGGTAACTTCCGATGAGCTGTTGGGAAATATCTTCGGTCGTTTCTGTATCGGAAAGTAGGTGTTTAATCTGTAAAATATAGTATACTGCGACTTATGGCTAATTCTATTCAGCTTTCGGACCATTTCACCTACGGGCGACTTATTCGCTTTACGCTTCCAAGCATGGCCATGATGTTGTTTACGTCCATATATGTTATTGTGGATGGGTGGTTTGTGTCCAACTATGTAGGCAAAACCTCGTTTGCGGCTGTCAATCTGATATATCCTCTTATTCAAATATTAGGTTCGTTGGGCTTTATAGTAGGAGCCGGTGGTAGTGCTTTGGTGGCCAAGATTTTGGGCGAGGGCGATAAGCCCAAGGCTCGTAGTATCTTCACTCTGCTTGTCATACTCTCGGTGGTGATAGGGGTGGTTCTTGCTGCTTTTGGACAGTACTTTCTACGCGATGTGGCCATTGCTTTTGGTGCCGAAGGCGAACTGCTGGACAACTGTGTGTTGTATGGTCGTATAGTGCTTTGCAGCCTCACTATGTTTGTGTTGCAAAATGTGTTTCAGTCGTTTTTCATCGTGGCCGAAAAGCCTTCGTTGGGTTTGGCGGTTATGCTTATTGCCGGTGTGGGCAACATTGTTTTGGACTATGTGTTTATAGTGCTTTTGGGTATGGGCTTGAAGGGCGCGGCATTGGCCACGGCTATAAGTCAAACGGTTGGGGCGTTGCTACCTGTGGTGTATTTTGCTTTGCCCAACGGTAGTTTGCTTAGGTTTAGGCGGGCAGTGTTCAGCCTTAGAGCCATAGGACAAACGTTTCTCAACGGTATGTCGGAGTTTATGAGCAACGTGTCGGCGTCGGTTATATCTATGCTTTACAACTATCAGCTGATGCGATATATAGGCGAGGACGGGGTGGCAGCC
>JAFWBF010000127.1 GCA_017507285.1 Bacteroidales bacterium
CGGCTTTGGGAACCCATGCTTCTAACGTAAACGTATCATCATGTTAAGCATCTTATCCCAAGGGGTTAAGCATCTTGTTTCTTGCCTTTGAGGTACAAACCATCGAAATGTACAGTCCCGCCATAGTATGAGGCTTGGAATATTTACAGTATAATGGTAGTTCGTAGAAGTAGTTTTCAACAACTTGATGAAGCCTGCGATGTATTAATTTCATAGAGAAAAGTTTTATATTTCGCCTGCAAAGATAGAACCTTTTTATGTCTAATCCAGAAATATTCTTTTTTGTTTTAGATAACTTCTAAAATTGCGTTGCCGATGAACGGTATAACGTTAGGGGCTAAACGCAAAAACCTAAAGGGAAAACTTGAAAAGCCTGAGGCTATTAGTCAAAAAAAACGTTTGTTCATACTATATCCATCAGGAATTTCAAATTTATCATCTAAGGTAATAAAATTCCCTCCCGATGCAGTTTTATTTACATCGTGAGGGATTTCAATTTTCATCACGAGGGAATTTCAACGGCATCGGGGGCAGAAAAAAACGCCCTATAATTAGAGCGTTTTTTCACACCCGGGTTTCCGGTTCGTGGCGGTATACCGTCGGCGTGTTAATATCCGGGTGTGAATACATAGATAATATACCGTAGTGAAGATAAAATTCGGTTATAAAAAACTATCTTGTTATTGTCTGTTTTTCTATTGCAATTATTACTGTCCGACAAACACGATTTAATCTTTGTAATGTGTTTAGACACAAAGATTAAAAATTATTTCATCATGGATAAGGCTTTATATTGAGGGGTATAGTCGGGCTGTCCGCTGAAATTGGACACTATATTTTGCATAGTAGGGTAACGGACATAGGCGTTTTTCTTTTTGAGATTTTTATTCCAAAATAGGATATATGTATCATCATCATAGTGGCTTTTCCGACAAAATAAACATCTAATGTGGCCGGAATTGTTTTTTGGCGAACACTAATAATTCCGAAACATGGAATTTTTTGGTGAAGAGACTTTATATTATTCCCATGTGTTCCAGCACTATTTTTATTCCTAACAGAATAAGTATTATACCGCCTGCAAGTTCGGCTTTTGATTTGTGGCGGGTGCCAAAAAGCGAGCCTATCTTAAGTCCGGAAGCTGAGAAAAGGAAGGTGGTAATACCTATGCATATTGCCGAAATCCAGATGTCGAGTTCCATTACCGACATAGATATCCCAACGGCAAGGGCATCGATACTGGTGGCAATGGCAAGTACAAACATCGTTTTTATATTCAGCGAACTATTGATGCTTTCCTCTTTGTCGGACAGGGCTTCGCGTATCATGTTTATGCCTATCATGGCAAGTAATCCTGCTGCCACCCAGTGGTCGAACGAGCTTATTTTGTCCATAAATTGGTTGCCCAAAAAGTATCCTATTATAGGCATAAGGGCTTGAAAGCCTCCAAACCACAACCCTACCAATATATACTGTTTGGGTTTGATCTGCTGCAATGCCAGCCCTTTGCATATAGCCACGGCAAAAGCATCCATCGAAACGGCTATTGCCAATCCTAGTAAGGTAATAAGTTCCATTTTGTATGTGTTGTTGTTTACAGTTTTTTTTTGTTTGTTGTGGTAAGTCGGTGTTATGCTTGTTTTATTGATGTTTTACAACAAAAAAAACGCACTGTTGCTTTACCTTCTTGTTATTTTCAGTGAAGCATAACGCCGTTTTGGTTTTAATATTATACCGGTAATTAATAATACCTGCAAACTTTATTATTTAGGCATAGTAAAACACAATTTTTTTGATGATTATTTGTTATTGAATACAAGTTTACACATTTATACACTTTAATTTCTTAAAGCATAAAATATAGATATTTATGAAGAAACTAAGCATAATTGCGCTATCACTATCGATATTTACACTATCCATGCAAATATTTGTTTATGCCACAAATATGACTAACGATGATGAGGTATATACCCAAGCGTTGAAAAACGATTATAGGATATATTCGCCCGTTTTGCCTGACACATTGGATTTTGCAGGCGAAACCGTTCCTATGGATATCTACTATGTACGCGAGGGGTTGGACCGAGAAATATTGTCCAATATGTATTGGCATACCAATACTATTTTGAATATGAAGCGTGCCAACCGTTTTTTTCCGGTTATAGAGCCTATATTGCAACGCAACGGAGTGCCTCTGGATTTTAAATATCTATGCGTTATAGAAAGTGGCCTTACCAATGCAACTTCGCCTGCCAATGCACAAGGGTATTGGCAGTTTGTAAAATCGACCGGAGCAAAGTATGGTTTGGAGATAAACGATGATGTGGATATGCGAAACTCGTTGGAGGCATCGACCGAGGCGGCTTGCAAGTTTCTCAAAGATTTGTACAAGCAGTTTGGCAGCTGGACATTGGCGGCTGCTGCCTACAACTGTGGCGAAAACGGCCTTCAACGACGTATAAATTCGCAAGGGGTAAATAGCTATTATGATTTGAGACTCAATAGCGAAACATCGCGCTATGTATATCGGATATTGGCTGTAAAACTGATAATGCAAAATCCACAATCGTATGGCTTTAATTTGAGAAAGAGGGATATGTATCCGCAAGTGCCTTATCGTACCGTAGAACTTAAGGGCCAGAATGTGGATCTATATGAGTTTGCCAAAGACAACCATACGACCTACAAGATGCTTAGGGAACTGAACCCGTGGTTGACTACGGACAAGCTGGCAAACAAGGCCAATAGAACATATACCGTAAAACTTCCCGTCAAAAACGGTACTTTGCTGAAAACCATACGCACCTGCGAGGATAAGGAATCTACACTGGTAACATACCAATAGGGCAGGCAGATACTATTTGTTGCTATTGAAATATTCGGTTATTATTTTGGCTTTTGCCGGACCCACACATTTGGCAAGGTCTTCGAAAGGTGTGTTTTTTATTTGTTTTACCGAATGGAACTTCAGCAGCAGTTCGCGTGTCGTTTGCAGTCCTATACCCTTGATGTCGGTAAGGGATGTTTTGAAAGTTCCTTTTGAGCGTTTGTTTTTGTGAAATGTTATTGCAAAGCGGTGTACTTCGTTTTGTATTTGTTCCAATAGGTGAAACAGGGCACTGCGGGGAGCTATGCCTATGCTTGTTGGCGGAAAACCATATAGGAGTTCCGATGTTCGGTGCCTATCGTCTTTTACAAGTCCGGCAATAGGGATAGACAGTTGTAGCTTATCTTCCACTACACTGCGTACCACTTCCATCTGTCCCTTACCACCATCTACTATAATCAGCTGTGGCAAAGGTTTATTTTCGTCTTTCAGTCTTTTGTATCGGCGATATACTATTTCCTCCATAGAGGCATAGTCGTCGGGGCCTTCCACGGTTTTTATGTTGTAGTGTCGGTATTCGGCCGGGCATGGTTTGCCGTCGGCAAAATGCACCATGGCCGCCACCGGAAAAGCACCTTGTATGTTTGAGTTGTCGAAACATTCGATGTGTCGTGGCAATTCGGGAAGATGTAGTTCCGATTGTATTTTTTCTAGTACATGGAGTTTGCTGCCTTCGGGTTCTACAAGTAGGCGTTGCTGAATACGTTCGTGCTGGTAGTGCCTAATGTTTCGGACAGATAGTTCCAGTAGTTTTTTTCGGTCGCCACGTGTGGGTATGGATTGCAAAAGATAGTCGTCGGGGATGTCCACTTTAAATGGGACAATTATTTCTTTTGCGGTGCTGGCCACCCTAGTGTGTAACTCCGGGATAACCATTGATAGTATTTCCTCGTCACTTTCGTCTAGTTGTTTTTTTATTTCGGTAGAGTAGGAATGTATGATACCTCCATTTTTGATACGCATAATGTTGATGTAGGCATGTTTGTCGTCCGACATTATGGAGAAAACATCTACATCTCTAATGCTTGTGTCTACCACTAGCGATCTACTTTGATACTGTTCCAAAAGTATTATCTATTGCTTTACAGCCTCCGCTTGCTCAAACTCTAGGCGTTCGGCATGTTCCAGCATTTGTTTTTTCAAATCGTCGAGGATTTCTTTGAAATCGCCTTTCAAGATGTTTCTAATCATTTCTATCGTAAGCAGGTAGTCTTCTCTACTTTCCTCTCCTATACATGGAGCTTTGCACAAGCCTATCTGGCTGTTTATACATGCTTTATATTTGCCTTGGTATATGCTTTCGGGTGTAAGATTTAGCTTACAGGTGCGGTAGCAAAACAGCCGGCGGATGATGTCCTGTAGTTCGCGCAAAATTTTTTGGTTGGGATAGGGACCATAGAAAGTACCTTTGATGGTAGAGCGGTCGCGGGTAAATAGCAGTCGGGGATATGGTTCGGAGGTTATGCATAGCGAAGGGTAGCTCTTGTCGTCCTTGAGCATACTGTTGTATTTGGGTTGAAGTTGCTTTATAAGGTTGTTTTCCAATAGCAAAGCATCTGTTTCATTTTCAACGATTATGTACTTAATGTCATAAATCTTCCTTACCAAAATCCTAATCTTTGGCGACAAGTCGTTGAAGTGGCTAAAGTATGACGATACTCTACGTTTGAGGTTTCGTGCTTTACCCACATACAAAACATTCCCCGAATCGTCGTAGTACCTATATACTCCGGGCGTTTCGGGAATAGTTTTCAGCAGTAGCTTTATACGGTCGAAATTCTTGTTTATGCTTTTGTCCACCTATATATTCTTATTCTATACTAATATCCATATTCGATTTTTCTATTTTCATACCTATGGATGCAATGCCTTTAAGTTCGTAGAACTGGGTGCTGTTTTTGATAGAAAACTTGTGGATACCCTTGTTGTTGAAGTAGAAATATTCTCGAGCTTTGGCAGTGTATTCCACAAAGCTTCCCAGTGTTTTACCCATGCTTTCGCCTTTCTTGTTTTGGAAAATAATGTCGCTCATAAACACTCTGCGACTACCTTCAGAATCTTCGATATTTACCACAAGAGGCAAATTGTTTATGCGTATCACATTGGTATCCACTGTTACACTAAAATAGATGTCGTAGCAATCGGTGATGTTTTTTATGTTTACCTCGAAGTTTTCGGGGTCGAAACGCATCCAAGTGCTGTTGGGAAAATTGTGCTTTTCTTCAAAAACCACCTTGTCGGAACATCCCGACATGATAAATATTATTGCTATAGCAATGGTTGTGAGTATTTTTTTCATTTGTGTAATGTATTATAGTTTCAACTTTTCAAAATTCTTGCCATATACGCCGTGAACTTTTGCTACAGATATAAATGCTTTAGGGTCTGAATTTTGTATTATTTCCATTATAGTTTGTTTATCAACCTTGCGAGCTATTACCAAAAGCACTTTTTGATTGCTTTTGCTAAACCATCCCCAGCCGTCCAATAGTGTTACACCTCGGCCTACCTCGTTGCCTATACGGTCGGCTATTTCTTTGGTGTACTGCGAGAATACCATTATCTGATACGACTGTTTAGAACCATCGATAACGAGGTCCAAAGCATAGGTCATCACACCCATTTGCACGTAGCCATACACAACATTTTCGATAGAGCCTGATACAAAGAATGAGCATCCGATAATGACGATATCGAGGTACATAATCACCTTGCCCGGGCTGATATTGTAATACTTATTTAGGATAAGAGCTATAATATCGGTTCCTCCCGAGTTGCCACCCATCGAAAATGCCAATCCTATACCTGCTCCAGCCAATCCTCCTCCTATGATGGCACACATAAAGGGGTCGAACTTGGTAATGTCCAATAGATTTTGTATTCCAATAACCTGCTGTAGCAGAATAAAGAAACCAGACGATACCAATATGCCGTATATGGTGTTGAGGCCAAACTTGGCTCCAAGAACCTTGAGGGCTACAAGGAAAAGTAAGGTATTTATTACCAGGCTGGTAATACCTACCGGGATTTTTTCGCCGGTAATGAAAAATATTATTGACGATATACCACTTACTCCACCACCAATAATTTGGCTTGGAATAAGGAATGCCGACCAGGCAAATGTGTACATAAATATACCCAAAGTAATGAGTACGTACGACATTATTGTTTTTTTCTTGCTATGTACTATATTCATAATAATTGCTTTTTAATATATAAAACATATAATCAACAACTAATAAACTTTTTCTTCTCACTGTTTAATCTGCAAAAATACAGAAATAATTGATATTTTGGCAAAAAAGATTTCAATATTTTAATGCAATACAATGATAAGGTCAGTACATCATTGTGATGGAAACGTCTGTTTTTTGAATAAAACAGAGTCGATAGTATGCTGTTGCAAGCTCGTTGCTATTGGTATAATACAATATTAGAAGATTTACACCACGAGGGAGTTTTATCTACATCGTGATGAAAATTTATCTACATCACGAGGTAATTTTAAGGTCATATATTGGCCAATGATAGATGCTATATCATTATGTTGCTGATACCCTAGTATGAAAAGATTTACAGTAGGGTATTATGATGCCAATTTATCCAATGGGTCTTTTTTTGCCCTCGAAGATGGGCAATTGCAGCATTCAAAGCAATTTTTAGAACTTGCGGAAATACGATTTTTGATTTATTTTCGTTATGCGTTCAGTGTTATTAGATAATTTATTTGTAATGAGAAACATTATTAGAAAAGCATTATTATTAGTGGGTATTATTGTACTGCCTTTGGCAGTGGAGGCACAAACTCTTTCGAAGGCAAAACAGTCGTCGATAGTAGCCAATATAGATGAATATATACGTCTGTTGTCAAACTTCAGTTATGATACTCCCGAACTTATGAGTGATTATGCCTCTCAACTGTCGGAAGCCGAAGAGATGGTAAAACAATACTCGGATTACAAAACAGATATTGTAGTTTACGAGCGCTGGTACATCCTTTCTAATTTGGCGAAGCAGAATAAGGAAATGATGAACTTCTACAAGTCTAGGATGGCCGATTGTTTTTATCGCAATGGTATTGCAATGAAGGAATCCGGTGATGGAAAGTCGGCAACTAACTATTTCAACAAAGCTATTGATGTCAAACCCAACCATGTGCTTTCACACCTACAATTGGCAATAATGGATATAGACAGTACAAAGCTTGGCGAAGCTTCGCAGCGGTTGTATAACATAATGTCGACCATGAATCCTAATGCCGATGAAAAAGCATTGATAAAAGGATTGTTGGAATATGCCTACAACAAAAACTATATGTATGCCATAAGTTTGGAGCAACAAGAAAAGTATCCACAAGCAGTGGCAGTAATGTTGGAGCTGGAAGCTTTTTGCGAAAAAGACAAGTTGAACATTTGTGATAGTATGAATGTACAAAACGTCTTGGAACGCTGTCGTACCGGTGTTTATGCTGCACAGATAGATATGGCTCGGAAGGCATTGAAATCCGAAAGAAATGATGTGGCCGAAGA
>JAFWBF010000128.1 GCA_017507285.1 Bacteroidales bacterium
CGTATGCAAGAAACTTTATCTTCGCATAAGCAACATGGACGTTGAACCCATAAAGGTGAACGACAAAAAGGGCAACCCTATAATGATTGGCCTTATAGTGGTTTGGAAGATAAAAGACACCTACAAAGCATGTTTCGAAGTATCGTATGCTAGTACAACAGGCAAAAACACTATCGACTTGCGTAAGTTCGATGGTTTTGTACGCGTACAAAGCGATGCTGCCCTTCGTAAAGTGGCAGGAATGTTTGCCTACGACAATATTGATGGCGACCCCAATGAGATAACCCTACGCTCGGGTGGCGACGAGATAAACGAACGCTTGGAAGAAGAACTTCGCGGACACTTGGCCATTGCCGGTATAGAAATCATTGAAGCACGTATCAACTATTTGGCTTATAGCTCGGAGATAGCTAGTGCCATGCTACGTCGCCAACAAGCCGACGCAATAATATCGGCTCGCGAAAAGATAGTGGAAGGTGCTGTAAGCATGGTAGACTTGGCTTTGAAGAAACTTAGTGCCGACAATATTGTTGAACTCGACGAAGAACGCAAGGCCGCTATGGTAAGCAATTTATTGGTAGTGCTTTGTGCCGACGAAGCTGCCAGCCCTGTGGTGAATACCGGTAGTTTGTACTAACCTAATTCAAAGAATCGAGAAATGAAAAAGTCATTTGCCTTACGTGTTGATGCCGAGATATTCGAAGCCATCGAGAAATGGGCTGCGGACGAGTTCCGCAGCACCAATGGGCAAATAGAATGGATACTGAATGAGGCTTTGAAGAAGAACAAACGTTTACCAAAGAAATCAACAACAAAGAAAGATAAAGAGTAAAAGTTATGGAAACCAAAAGAATAATCATTTTCTTGGTGCTGGTGTTCGCAATCACCTTTGGCATCGAATTTGGAGTTATCTATCCCCTTGTAGAACAATACGGCTATGGCACAAATGCCACCGTGACACTTGCCGTGGCCGGTGTGATGTTTATACCCGCACTATGCGTTGTGCTTACACGCCTTATCACCGGCGAAGGATTCCACAACACATGGCTTCGCCCTCACTTCAAGGGCAACGTAAAGTACTATTTGTTTGCATGGTTTGCCCCTTCGGTGCTTATCACAATAGGTGCTGTGGTGTATTACCTTTGTTTCCCCGAACAGTTCGACCCGAATAATTCGTACATAAAAAACACGATGGCTCAAGCTATGCCAAACGCCGATCCCTCGAAGATGTCATCAGTAATGACACTCTTTGTCAGTCAGCTGGCATTGGCAGTATTGTTTGGTCCTATCCTAAACTTTGTTACTTGCTTTGGCGAGGAATGGGGCTGGCGTGGATATCTGTTGCCCAAGATGGCAGACAAGATGCCCCGAATACCTATGTTGCTTGTCACCGGAACTATATGGGGGCTATGGCACGCACCTATTATAGCTGTGGGACACAATTATGGCACCAGTTGTTTTGGAGGTCCTATTGTCGGCATATTGTCCATGTGCGCATGCACCATTAGTTTGGGAATTATATTCTCGTACCTGTGTATGAAAACACAAAGCTGCATACCCGGCATCATTGCCCATGGAGCAGTTAATAGTTATGCAGGTATTTCGCTATTTTTCTGGAACGGCGACCCCAAATTTTTGCCATATCTTATCCTTGGCCCCACTCCTTCGGGACTGATAGGCGGCATCGGGCTGATAATAGCAGCAATAATAATTCTTATATATTGGGACAAAGACGAAAAAATATTCCATTTCATTCGCCTAAAACTGTTTCACCTAAAACTATTCGGCAAACACGAAACTTCGAAACAGATTAAATATTGAATTTATCGAAATTGCAGCTATGCCAAGAATGCTTTTTTCGTTATAAAAACGCCGTTAAAAGGTGCATTTTTTGACCTTGGAAGGTCAGCGGCTTGACCTTAGAAGGTCAAGAAATTGACCTTAGAGGGTCAGAAAATCGACATTTGAAGGTCAGAAAAAACACTTCATTCAGAAAACGAATAATAATTAAAAAATATGGAAACAATACTTGTAGCCGAAGGGCTGAAAAAGACGTTCAGCCTTTCTCGAAAACAACAGAAGTTGGAAAAGACCAACAGCAAGACAAAGGTTGCCGTCGACAACCTTTCGTTTTCGGCCTACAAAGGCGAGATATTCGGGCTGCTGGGCCCAAACGGAGCCGGCAAAACCACCACTC
>JAFWBF010000129.1 GCA_017507285.1 Bacteroidales bacterium
TAGGTTATAGACCAGTTTGGCAACGGGAATCGGAAGAAAGGCGAAAGACCTATTTCCTTTACATCGGTACCGGTATATGTAGCCAAGAAAGCCGATAGCAGTACCTGCTGCGAACTAGAGTTGTAGCCAAACGGGAAGTAGGCGTTGGCCATGGTGTCGTAGACCATCTCGTCGGTACGCGGATCAGGATTGGCGTTGGCATAGCGCTGTGCCATTATGTTACGGTTTTCCACAAATTGGGCAAAGAGCTCTTCGCTATCGGTAAATGCGGTTGAAAACATCCAAACGGTAGAAGTGTATGAGCCGTTGGTCATAGGCGTAATAGGGCCGTCCACATATCCCAATGCAGGATCGTATTTATAGTAGAAGCTCGAGTTGGAGCTTCGGTTTTGAGCAAAGGTAAGGTCAATTTTCATGTCCCGTATAGGCTCCAACGATGCCTGAATGGCCAATACAGTATTGGTCTTCTGCTCGTGCGGTGTGTTCATCAGCGAATCTTTAGACAAGTAGTCGTTTTGCAACAAAAAGTCTATAACATCGTCTTGCGAACCCAATACGAAAGGCAATCCCGGTGCCCACTTGCTTGTGTTGTCCATACCAAAAATGGTAGCCTCGGGCATAAATCCCGGTATAAGCGTACCGGCAGTTTGAGTGTATTGGACCGATACGTTTTTCAATCCGGTTATAAACCTAATACCAAAGTAGCCTATTTCGCGCAAGACCTTCTTGTAGGCAGCCTCGGCCGAGTCAGCTTCCTCATCCTTCTTGGCCATATTTTTGTTCTTTGCCGCCTTCAATCCCCCCGGCACATTACGAACACTCTTGTTTGCACCCTCGGGGCGAGGCTGTTCGTAGGCCTTCTTTATCCACTTAAAGCGTTTGTAGAAGGTTTCCATCATAGCGTCGGCACGAGCGTTGAAGGTGTTTGAGTTTTCCACAATGCTACCCATACGTGCCAAAGCGGCGGTTGTACCCATATATGTATATTGGGTTCGGTAGCTTATCGGCATACGCAAAAAGTCTAGGTACGGCAGTTTGTTGACAGGCACATCCCAGTTGGCGTTGATGCTCTGGCTGAAGTTTTGCATTGTTCCCATGCCTCCTATACTCTCCCAAATAGAGTCACGAGCCGTCCGCGTGTCTATCTTTCCTATTGGCTCGTCGATACGGGCGTTGGCGGTAGCGTCGTAGGTAAAGCGTATGCTCTTGCTCAAATCGTACTGAATGTTATATATGCGATCCCAAGTAAACTGCTTGTAGTATGTTGGGCGTATGATTATGTCGCCCATACTCTTGTTTCGTATTTTGGTTTCTTCATAGTTTCGGAACATCTCCGTACGGAACATCAAGTTTTTCGGCTGGTAGTACAGGTTGAAATCTTTCAGTATTTTCCAGTTTTTACCTTGGAACAATTTCACCTTGTCGAAGGGTTTCCATGGTTTGGGACTTTGGGAGAAGGTGTATCCAAATCCGCCTCTATGTTGAGTTTTGTTGTAGTATTCCACATCTATATCCTGCGAGCTCTCGGCCGAATAGGCGTACGAGAAGTTGAAATTTTCAATATCGTAGAAGTGTCGTTCATCCTTGCCATCACCACCTGCCGACGGCTTGGCCACACGTTCCTTCCTAACGTTCATAAAATTCAGATTGGTTCTTGACAGGCGTTCTTGCGTCATGGCCTTTATCGAATCACGTTGCTGTTTGGTTTCGTAGGTATTCAAGTCGTTGCGTAATAGCACATCGGGGTCTAGCGGATTGTACTCCGGACTTCCAATCTGGTTCGAGTAGTCGAAGTGCATCGGCACCTTCAATCCCCAGTTATCGGGCAGGAATTTGCCCAGTTCGAGGTTAAGAGCCATTTCTATATCAGTGCGGTTCACGTTGTCCAAGTCACCAAAGCTCTGACTCAGCGACCCGAAACCGGCCGAAGTGTAAGCCCCGTAGATAGAGAAATCGCCCAAGTCGGCCAAATTGGTACGTGCCAAAGCCGTTGCGGCCCATCCGCCCTTGCTGGAGTAGTCCGACAGGCGTAGCTCGTTTATCCACACTATCACAGATTTTGGCAGCATGTTGTTACCATCCATCAGCGACTCCTTTCGTGGATTACGCACACCCACCATTATTACACGCACACTACCAATGTTGGGTGTACCCAGCACAGTATATTTTCTATTTCCCACATACTCGGAGTAGAGCATAGTGTTGGTATATTCGGTATTTCCCGAGCGTATGGCACGGTTTCGGTTCTCCTTAACTTCCACCAAGCGTTCGAGGTCGATAATCACATTGTTGTCCTCCGGCCAAATAGCGTAGGCATCCGAAGCACCTGTTCCCCATGGGGTAAGTTTTAGTGGCACCTCGTATTCGTAGTAGTTGCTCGTAAAGTCGGTACCTATACGCACGAAGAGCGATAAGTCACCGTCGTTCAAATTGTCGGTTTCATAGAGCTTTTCGGCGTGTACAAACATCTTCAAATTCTTGAAATACCTGAAGTCGAAATCGGTATTCTTGTAGATAGCTCTTGCGTCGCCTGCAGGTAGGTTCTGCACTTGGAGCTGTATGGATTGCTCGTTAAGCTGGTATGACGATGTGCTGCTGTACCAGCTTTCACGTTCTATACCCGGTGGCAATACGTAAGGCACAGGCTCGCGCGAGCCGTTCTCCTCGATATTCACTGTTGAAAGAATAAGGTCTGTATTCTCAACCACGCCGGTTGGATAGTCGCCGGGTTGCAACAAATCTTCGTCGTACTTCCGCCACGTACCATACACCAACTCGAGAGTAGCAAAACGCAGGATTATGGGCGAGTCAAATTCCTTCATAAACATACGCATAAACCTAATCGACTGAAAACCCTCTATCGACCCTACTTTACGTTCGGGATTACGGATAGGAATTTTGAATTGGTACCACTTGCACGATGTTATTTCGCCGTTTGGTAGCTTCACATTGTTTGCCACCTGTATGTCGGTGATATAGTTCTCGCCAATAACCATCTTCTCCGGCGATAAGTCTATACTATACTCGTAATAGTTCTCGGCCTCGCTCAGTGTGTTGTCTCGATTGATGTCTTCCACGTTTGGATTGCTGGTAGCTGCAGTGGTGTAGCCCTCAGTATTATCGGCCGAAACCGGAGAGTTTCCTTCCGGATTATTGAAGAATTTATATCGGTCGTTGATCTTTACATCATTGTTGTCCCAGTTGGTGCTACGGAAATAGGTGTAGTCGTCGTTGGCTGGGTCGGCCAATGCGGCTTGGTAAACCGGCGAATCGGTACCATACATTTCGGCCAAGTCGGCAAGATAAGTATCGAAAAAGGTAACTTCATCTTCGGTTGTAAGACCATCGTAGCATATGTCCTGATATTTTCGTGCAGCCTCGTCGTTGTCAAAAGCGTTGACCAATGCTTGTAATGTAGGCACTCGACCCCATATAGTTGTGTCGATATTGTTTTGCTCCCCATTCGTTGGGAAACCATTTTCGTAGCTCTTACGTCCATCGCGCAATATGTCTTCCGATATATCTCCGAGGTTGAAGTAAAGTTTACCTCCGGTATGGTTGGGCTCTTCTATAAAAGGATCCATCAGCCAAAACTCTATGGTCTCGATATTCTGAGTCTCGAAGTCGGTGTAGTCCAGCTTCCGCATAATCCCTCCCCAACGTGAGGTCGGATTGTTCAACAAACCATCGCTACCTATACCGGCACTATAGGCCGAAGGTGCCACATCGTAGTTATATGGTCCACGTTCGGACGGGTAGTAGGCCAAATTCAACTCATATATATTGGTAGTTTGTCCGGCAGCCAGCTCCTTGTTGGGGAATACTTCCTGTTCTGTAATTCGCCGAGCGTATGGTTTTGAGCGGTCATCGGCAGTGATATTTGACGGCGAGTTGCTACCATAGAATATGTCGTCGATACGGTACCAAGCCAACTTGGCCCTATTGAAACCGTATGCCAACCCCGACCCGGCCTCGGTTTCGGGAAATAGCGGCATAGCCGAAGTAAAGTCTTGCGGAGTACTAGCCAAAAACCAATAGGACATTCCCATAAGGTCTATGCTCGACTTGGCTCCCTCAAAATCGTCGATGTACGATACCCCCTTCTCGTCGCCGGTATTGGCAATACCCGGAATAAAGTGGGCAAACTCGGCATTCAGCGTAAGCACCGAGGCCTCCTTGGTTTGTATACCCGGCAGCCAATCCACCATTTTGGTTATGAAAGGAACCTCATGTTCGTAGTTCAAATCTACTCCCCACATTGTGTTGGATATGGGCTCGTCGCCAAAGTTGTTCTTTGCCGTAAGTGGCTTTTGGCTTAGGTTCATCAGTGTTGCACCTACGTTAAACTTCGGGTCTATTTCGTAGTTGAGGTGCATACCAAGCATGGTTTTGGTCATCATGCTGAATGAATTACTCTCACTAGAAATGCTTATCGGTGTACCCGAGTTGAGGATGCTCTCGTTGATAATACGTACCTTACCCATCATATAGTCCACCGTATAGTCGACGTCCTCTATCAGCGGAATACCTCCGGCAGTAACCCTCACCGACCCTTTCGGTATGTTGAAACCCAACGATATTTCGCCACTCATAGCTGTGGTGTACGAACCCTCAAGGTAATATTTGTTTTGATCGGGATACTGCTGAGCCATGGTCTTGGTAAGGGTGTAAAGGGAGTCGAAGCAATATTTTTTTGCTGCAGCCTCGTCGCCAAGTAGCTCACGCAAGTCCTTACCAAAAGGTTCCACGTAAGGGAAGTAAATTCGTCCTGTCGACGACTGTATGATACCGCCTGCCGAAGCGGCGTTGTCCAACCAGTCGAACACTCCATCAGAATAGGGGTTTTGCTGTCCGTCCACACGGTCCAATCCAAACAGCTCTATCAAAGGAATACCTTTCTTGGGACCGTCGGCGAAATATCCCGAAGGGACACCCCCTTCATCGCCCTCATACAAAATGTTCAGGCGGAACTTGTCGCGACTTATCTGTGTGCTCTTGAGGAAATATACGTTCTTCATCAACAGCTTCCACAGCGGGCCACGGGTGTTTACCGTTGTACTCTTAAGCAATTTTACCACCAATGTATTGGGCGACACTACCCCATCGGTAGTAAACTCACCCACCTGATAGGTTGTAGAATCGCCTATCACCTGATATTGGAAAGCCACAGCCAATACTTGGTCGGCACTCAAAGGTTGGTTCAATGAAATGAAACCCAAACGAGGGTTGAAGGTGTATTCGCTTTCGCTTAACTTGCGAGCACTCTCCACTTTTTCAAAGTCTTTACCCGATGTCATACCCAGGCTTTGCATATAGCTTGATATGTTGTTGATACTACGCACAGCGTTCTTGTCCAGCACCGTAAATAGATGGTTGGAAGCATAGTTGTCTGGCAATGTACTATTTCCTTGCGGTATAATGGTGTTTGAGGGCCTACGTTCGCCAAGGTCGGTAAGCGCAAGGATATTTCTATTTTCCGTTACCGCCGAGCCTATATTGGTACGCCAAACCTCTATCTTCAGTATGTTGATTTTCGAATTTAGCACAGGCAACGTCGACATAGCATTGTTGTAATTTTCGTAGAAATATTGTGCCAAGAAGAAGTGTCGGTTCTCTTCGTATTGGTCGGCTTTAAACTCAAACTCTTCGGTTTGTGCACCACCTTGCACCTGCATGTTCTGACTTTCGGTTTCTTGTTGCGACACTACGGCATCAACCGTAAGCTTTCCAAACTTCAATCTGGAGCGTATACCAAACAAACTTTCACTACCTTGTATCAGTTTGGTAGGCAAGGGCAATGCCACATTGCCAGCCTCCAACACCTGCAATATATCATCTTCTTTACCCTCATACTTTAGGTTTACAGTATTCTCGAAGTCGAATACAGCCTGTGTGTTGTGGTTGATATCAAAATTGATTATGTCGCCTATCTTGGCATTAAGATTCACCTGAATGTTCTCGGTAAAGTCGAAGTTGGTTACACTTCGCTTGCTGATGTCTATTCCCGGGTCCTCACGCTTGTTGTTCACTATGGCAAAGGTAAGTTCGGCCGAACCGCTGGGTTTTATTTCTATCAGAGGTTTATCGCGGTTAAGCAGCCCATCCAATTTGCCGGTTATATTGCTCAGTCCCGGTAGCAGTTTGTTCAGTATATTACTATTATCTTCGCCCGTTGCCACCACAGTCTGTGTCTTTTGCGACCAATATTTCTGCATCAGCTGATCCATCTGCCAATCCTGATACTCATCAAAAGTCATATACCTACGGCTTATCACTACGCCACCGGCACGTGTGGTTATCAGGTAGTCGTTGGTTTCGGGGTCATACTCCACCTGTGTTGTAATATTTGATGGATTTTTCAAATGTAGGGGACTTTGAGGTTCGCCTTGTTCCGGCAACGGATAGCGAGCAGAAGAGTCCGGCTCTGACATTGCCGATGGAGAATATGGATAATACGAAACAGTGTTGCCAATGCTGTATACATTAGAAACGCCGCCAACGCCATCAGCATCCGCTGCTATGGCCAAACCTACAAATGAGGCTACTACTACTATTGCTAATACCTTAAATAATCTATTTCTAAATCTTATCACTCGTCTATCTCTTTTCGTGGAAGTTTACATTTTATGCTTGCACACTTCCTATTAATACCTCGTAGTTATTTATCCATAGTCCTATCTTTTTACCGTCAACTTCCTTTTATATCATATCCAAATTATGCTTGCTACAACACCTTCAACGCTTGCTTTATCAGTTCTTCGACTGTCATTGCAGGATTGTCGGCAGCTATCTTGTCCAACACCTTTGATGCCTGAGCTTTCACAAAACCCAACATCACTAAGGCAGATAACGCCTCCTCAAGATTTTTATTGCTTGCAACAACATTATTTATAGCCACATCACCTTGTTTTTCCAACTTATCATGAAGTTCCAACACTATGCGTTGTGCCGTTTTGGCTCCTATACCTTTGATACTTTGTACCATCTTTACATTTTCCGACACTATGGCTGCCGTAAGTTCTTGGGTGCCAAAGGTTGACAGCATAACACGTGCTGTACCTACTCCTACCCCATTTACATTTATCAAACTGCGAAACAACTGACGCTCACCCTCATCGAAAAAGCCGAACAGCAGATGTGCATCTTCCCTAACCACATAGTGTATAAGCAAGCGCACTTCGGCAAGGTCTTTTATCTGTGTAAATGTGTTGAGCGATATTTCTATCAAATATCCTATTCCATTATTATCCACAACGGCATACGACGGTGTGGCTTCTACTAGTTTTCCTGAAATATAGTTGTACATATAATGTATTGTTTTTTTTATTATTCTGATGTAACATTCAATTCGTAAGCACCTATCGTAGGGGGATTGCCACGCATGTTTCCGGCCAAATCGTATGGCAAAACAATATAAGAATAACTGCCCTTGTTTACGGCCGGACTATTGATATCCAACTGATAATCCCCATCATCTACAGATTTGAACAAGGGGTCTTTGTTTAGAATGGTATTGCTAAACATATACGACCACTCTGCACGAGTACGCACCAAACAATTGTTGAACCTGCAATTGAACGCCGCCATGTCGTTTCGATCCATAACCAATTCATCGTCCATACTACCATATATTATACAGTTGTCAAACTCTGCCCTCGTCAATGGTCTAAGCTGTATATTGCCATTTATATCTTCATACCAGTTTGACATCACCACACTTGCCGACCTCCGAGAGGTATAATTCCAATAGTTGGCCATCGTAGAGTTGCCAAACTTATAGTCGCCCCCCAGTGTAAGAGCCAATGTTGCCGTACCACAGTTAGTAACCAACAAATTTTCGCCTTCAATCCTTGCCCCCTGTCCGTATATTCCGGCCACGGTCATATTCCTAACCTTAGTGTCCAATATTGTAAGTGTTGGATTGGCATTTACCACGGTATCGACCAACAATCCCACAACGGCATTCTCTATCACAGCTCCTTTTATATAATTGTCCCTACTACCTGCCGACAGCCATATTCCCTGCCATTGCCCCGGCAAAGCACCATAATGCCCATCCCTACGCAACGATGTAAACACAGCAGGATTATCCAACGATGCATTAACATTCAATGTTCCACCGGCATAAACCCAAAGGCAAGCATTGTTGGAAAAATAAAGCTCGGCTCCCGACGTGAGGTTAAGCACACTATCCTCGTCAACAACGGCATAACCCAATACCACATGCGGCTTTGTATTGTCCCATCCCGAACAGTTTACAACACTATAATGACACACTTCATCACCTATCATTATGCTTTTGTTTGGCAGATGATAGATGGCATTCCTACCATAAGCCATCAGGGGCAACTCTGTTTTGCCCTTGCCGGCAATGGAAAACACAACGGCATCTTCCACCAAAAAAGGTTCGGACAATAGGTTGGGGTTGATATTCACCCTTACAAATATAAATATACTATCGCCGGCAGCTATAGCCACATCGGTAGCTACAAGCGAGGTATCGCCATCAACATTAATACGATAACGCGAAGCGCTACCACCTCGCAACGTTACATTTGTCAGAAGTATAGGCAATGTGCCCCTATTATATACCTTAAAACTTTGGGTAGTAGAACCTATGGTTGTAAAAATAGTATCAAACCGAAGTGTATCAACCGAAAAAGACAAATCATCTATTCTACCCTCCAAATATTCGTCTTCCTTAACACACGATGTTACACCCATCATTGCCGACACTGCAACAAATACTGCCATCAACAACATTGGTATATTTATTTTTTGTTCATTAGCCTTCATTCTGTTCTATACTTTACTAATATGCAGATTGCATTAACGAATTAATGTCCCTTTTATTATATTGACAAATAATTAAAGGCAACTTCTAAAAATTGCTTTGCAAGTGATTTGTGGAATTTTCTTGAGAAGATTTCTACTTTCTTTTGATTGAGCATAGCGGGCTATGCGATTGAAAAAGAAATAGAAAGATTCCAAGAAAAAACGCAAAGCACGCAA
>JAFWBF010000130.1 GCA_017507285.1 Bacteroidales bacterium
TCTTTTTGGCTTGTAATAGTATATCAATGGCTTCGGTATATTTAAGACGAATAAAAGAATTGTTCAATACAAAGTTTAAGCGGTCAAGCAACTCTTTGTCCCACATATTGTTTAGGAATTGCAGGTCGTCCATACAATTCTCCAATGCATAGCTAATTAAGTATTTCAAAAAATCTTCGGCCAAATTCATATTGTCCTCTAGGTCGTTGAAAGCCACCTCGGGTTCTATCATCCAAAACTCGGCTAAGTGGCGTGGAGTGTTTGAATTTTCGGCACGGAAAGTAGGACCGAAAGTATATATTTTTCCAAGAGATAATGCACCTAATTCACCTTCCAATTGTCCCGAAACGGTAAGGCTTGTTTGTTTGCCAAAGAAGTCTTTTTGGTAGTCTATGTTACCATCTTCTGTTTTGGGTAGGTTGTTGAGGTCCATAGTGGTTACTTGAAACATTTCGCCTGCACCTTCACAATCCGAAGCTGTAATAAGAGGGGTATGAAGGTAGAAAAAGCCATGGTCGTTGAAATATTTATGTATGGCAAAAGCCATGGCATGGCGTAGGCGGAATATAGCACCAAAGGTATTGGTGCGAGGACGTAAATATGCTATCTCTCTTAAAAATTCTAATGAGTGTCCTTTCTTTTGCAACGGATAATCTTCGGGCGACGCTTCGCCGTAAAGTATTATATTTTCGGCTTGTATTTCTACATTCTGTCCTTGACCCATTGATTTTACCAATTTACCATCAACCGATATACATGCTCCGGTAGTTATTTTTTTCAATAATTCTTCTTCAAAATTGGCAATATCTACTACTACTTGTATGTTGTGAACGATGCTACCATCGTTTACGGCTATGAAGGCTACATTTTTGTTGCCTCTTTTGGTTCTAACCCATCCTTTGATGTTGATAGTGGTATCTATAAGATTTTCAACATTCGATTTTAATAAATAGGCTATTTCAAATCTCTTATCCATGATAGTGTTTTATATTATTTATTATTATTTCTTGTTTTCATTTCCATATCGCTTGCAAACTTAAATATCCTATGCTCGGCATTTCTGTTACATATCATCAGCACATCTTGGTTTTCTGCAATTATAAAGTTCTCTAACCCTTGCAGTATAACTTTCTTAGTGTTGGGTACATGTATCACAGAGTTTTTTACATCGTATGTTATTACATTGTTGCCCGAAATGGCATTTCCGTTGCTGTCTTTAATATGTGTGTCGTAGAGCGATGCCCATGTTTCTACGTCCGACCATCCAAAGTCGGATATTATCACGTGAACATTGGATGCCTTTTCAATCACTCCATAGTCGATTGATATTGATTGGCAAAGCGAATAAATATTTTCTATAGTAGAGTAGGGGGTATGCATATTCACATCCTTGAATGCTTCGTACAGTTCGGGTAGATAGGTGTTGAAAGCACTTTCCATTGTGTGTATATTCCATATAAATATACCTGAGTTCCACAAAAAATCGCCACTATTAATAAATTGTTGAGCCATATCGAAAGGCGGTTTTTCGGTGAATGTTATTACCTGGTGTAGGTTTTGTTGTGTTGGTAATGATAGTTCTTCATTAAACTGTATATAACCATATTTGGTATTAGGCGTTGTAGGTTCTATACCAAGTGTAATTATCCAATCATGTTGGGTGGATACAGACAAGGCTTTTTCTATTAGATTAGTGAATTTTTCAAGGTTGAATATTGCATGGTCTGATGGGCTTACTATTATATTGGCATCAGGATTTATACCTTTGATAATAACTCCGGCATAAGCTATGCATGGAGCCGTATTCCGACGCAATGGCTCGCATATAATTTGGTAGTCTTTTAGGAAAGGTATCTGCTCTTTTACCAAAGAGCGGTATATTATGCCGGTAACTACAAATATATTTTCGCGTGGACATACACGTTCAAATCGTTTTACAGTAGTTTGCAACATAGTGTCGCCGGTACCTAATATATCCAAAAATTGTTTTGGACATGATGGTGTACTCATTGGCCAAAATCTGCCTCCGACACCTCCAGCCATTATTATGCAATAGTTGTTTGAATTCATCTATATTTCTGTATAATTATAACAGTATAGTTCTATAAAATCATTTTGCAAAGTTACACATTTTTCTCCATATTGGCAAACTCTTTTTTTTGTTGGCGGTTTTTAGTTTGAAGTTCTTAGTTAAGTTGATGATTGTCAGGTGTTGATTGCTACCAGAAAACTATCATATATTTCCATTTTTTACATGTAATAATGTGGTTGTCTAAAAGTTTTCTCTTGTTCAAAACCGGGAAAAGAAAGAGAGGATATCTCTCTCATTTTTTTATTTCTGATATGATTGATATCCTCTCCGATGTGTTCTATAAGAAAAACAAAATGATTTTCCATTAGTACATTCCGCCCATTCCGCCAGGCATTCCGCCTCCCATTGGAGCTGCAGGTGTTTCTTCCTTAATGTCGCATAGTACACATTCTGTTGTCAACAACATACCTGCAATGCTTGCTGCATTTTCCAAAGCAACGCGAGCTACTTTTACAGGGTCGATAACTCCGTTTTCGTACAAATTTTCGAATACTTCTTTGCGAGCATTGTAGCCAAAATCACCTTCGCCTTCTTTTACTTTGTTTACTATTACACTGCCTTCCAAACCTGCATTGGCAACGATTTGGCGCAATGGTTCTTCAACGGCACGACGAATGATTTCAACGCCCAATTTTTCATCTTCATTTTCTGGCTTGATAGCAGAAAGACTTTCAATAGCACGAATATAAGCAGTACCACCGCCAGGTATAATACCTTCTTCTACGGCAGCACGTGTTGCATGCAATGCATCGTCAAAACGGTCTTTCTTTTCTTTCATTTCCACTTCACTGGCAGCACCTACATATATTACTGCTACACCACCGGCAAGTTTAGCCAAACGTTCTTGCAACTTTTCGCGATCATAATCGCTAGTAGTTTTTTCTATTTGAGCCTTTATTTGGCCCACTCTGGCTTGGATATTTTCTTTTGCACCACGTCCGCTTACAATAGTAGTATTATCTTTGTCAATGTTTATTTTTTCAGCTTGTCCTAACATAGACAAATCTGTGTCTTCCAATTTGTAACCTTTTTCTTCACTGATAACGATACCTCCTGTAAGAATAGCTATATCTTCTAGCATTTCTTTGCGTCTGTCGCCAAAGCCCGGTGCTTTAACAGCTATGATTTTCAACGAACCACGCAAACGGTTTACTACCAATGTAGCCAATGCTTCGCTTTCTACATCTTCGGCTATGATTAATAATGGACGGCCTGTTTGAACCACTTTTTCCAATACAGGAAGGAAATCCTTCATTGTGCTTATTTTCTTATCGTAGATAAGGATATATGGATTTTCGTAAACGGCTTCCATTTTTTCGGTGTCGGTTACAAAGTATGGAGAGATATATCCACGGTCAAATTGCATACCTTCTACCACTTTTACACTGGTTTCTATGCCCTTCGCTTCTTCGATGGTTATTACACCGTCTTTGCTTACTTTTTCCATAGCTTCGGCTATCATTTCGCCTATCTTGCTATCATTGTTGGCCGAAATTGTAGCTACTTGTTTTATTTTATTGATATCGCCACCTACTTCTCTGCTTTGTTTTTTCAAATCAGCAACGATTGCTTCAACAGCCTTGTCTATACCACGTTTCAAATCCATAGGGTTAGCACCGGCTGTTACGTTCTTAAGACCAGTGTTTACAATAGCTTGAGCCAAAACAGTAGCAGTAGTAGTACCATCACCGGCTTGGTCGGCAGTTTTGCTGGCTACTTCTTTTACCATTTGTGCACCCATGTTTTCGATACCGTTTTCAAGCTCTATTTCTTTTGCTACACTCACACCGTCTTTGGTGATATGAGGAGCACCAAATTTCTTGTCAATAACAACATTGCGACCTTTTGGTCCTAATGTTACTTTTACTGCATTTGCCAATGCGTCAACGCCTTTGCGAAGTTGTTCGCGTGCATCATTATTAAAAACTATATCTTTTGCCATTTTATTTTTCTCCTTTAATATTCTATTAATTATACTACTATATTTTTACCAATTAAACTATTGCATAAATATCGCTTTCGCGCATTATCAAGTAATTTACACCATCAATGGATATTTCAGTACCACTGTATTTGCCATACAATACTTCGTCACCAACTTTTACGGTCATAGCTTGGTCTTTTGTGCCATTACCCACAGCAACTACTTTTCCACGTTGTGGTTTTTCCTTAGCTGTGTCTGGAATTATTATACCGCTTACAGTTTTTGTTTCAGCTTCGGCAGGTTCTATAACTACTCTGTCTGCCAATGGTTTGATGTTTAATGTTGCCATTTTGTTTAAAATTTTATTGTTTTATTATTCTTAATTTCAATTTATTGTTCGTTGGGATATATATTCTGTTTTGCCAACATTTTATATATAACATCAACAAATGTGCCAAAGAGAAAATATATAGCGAAATATGACATTTTTTCATCTTAAGCGTTGCTTTCTATCATGAATAATGACATTGTCTGACATATTGGCAGATTATCAAACATTGATTAGATAATAAAGTTTGAAGTCTTCTTAGATAAATCCTTACTATTCTAAGTGTAAAATTGCAATAGATTGATATATAACCGAAACTAGTTGCTGAAATTTTCTCTCACGAGGCAGTTTTATCTACATCACGTAGTAGTTCCATTTCTCTCACGATGAAAATTCTTTTCCCTCACGTGGGAGTTTTTAGGCTCTATGTCGGTTGGAATTTGATGGTATATTGTCGTGCTCGTCATACCATACTATGACCCGATTGATAGTAGGGTATAAAATATATGTGCGTTATAGATTAATTCATCTAGGGCAAAATAATGTTTGCTATTTAAAATAAAATTTGTATTTTTGCCATTCGTTACACAATCTTATTACGGTTGCAAAGAATAAGTATAGTGTGATGTATCAATTAAATAGATTATAAATATAAAAGATTAAAAGATGAAGAAATTAGCATTATTTTTGTGTGCCGTTGCTTTGACTATAGGTGTTTCGCAGGCACAATCGTTTAATTTTGGTATTAAAGGTGGCGTTACTTTGAATAGCTTATCTTACGACCAAGAAGCAGGGCTTCAAGCCGAAGCAAATCCGGGCTTTAATGTAGGCGCTTTTTTCCGTCTATACATTGGCGAAAAATTTTATTTGCAACCCGAAGTGGCTTATTCTTTTGGAAAATTCAACTTCGATGTTAATGTAAAGGATGTCATAGACGGAACAATAACTGAGAATGCCAAACAAAGTTTCGAAGCCAGCAAACAAGGTGTGTCTATCCCCGTATTGTTTGGCTATAGAGTATTGAATTTAAAAGTTGCTAACTTACGTGTATTTGCAGGTCCTGAATTTATGATTAGCACGGGCAATTTTGAAGACCTTACAGCCGATATGCAGGCTATAGGTCAAAAATTTGATGCAAGTGCTTTTGGCGTATCAGGTATGGCCGGTATAGGTGTTGACGCTCTTATGCTAAGTTTGGATTTGCGTTATGCTTATCCCTTTACCAACAATTTTGTTATAGGTGGCGAAGAAACCAACTTCAAAGGTTGGGTAGTATCACTTGCATGGAAGATATTCTAGTATAAGATAAATGTGATTTATTTATTGGGCATTCGTAAAGGAACGGATGCCCTTTTTTAACAGCAGTGTTATGAAGATAGGTATTTTTGGAAAGAAGTATGATGATGCCCACACATGTCATCTTCAGCTATTGGTGGCAACATTGGAGGAAAAAGGGGTAGATATTGTGGTGCCCGAATCGTACTATACTCTTATAGATTCGTGTATACAATTTGCCCGTAAGCCATATATTGTTGAGGGCGATTACCTTAGGCGTAACGATGTCGATTATCTCTTTTCCATAGGTGGCGATGGAACCTTATTGGCATCTGTAAGGTTGGTGGCAGAGGTAGGAATACCGGTGTTGGGGCTCAATTTTGGTCATTTGGGTTTCCTTACCACAGTAACCCCGTCTGATATACAGGGATTTGTGGATATGTTTCTGCAACAGCAATATACTATCGAAACACACAGCCTTATGCATGTGGAGGTGGTGCAAGGAGGTGCAAGCAACCATAGTTACGTGATGAATGAGGTGGCAATACATCGGCATAACAATTCCTCTATGCTATATACCAATGTGTATATCAACGACGAGATATTGGCAACCTACAACGGCGATGGCCTTATTGTGGCCACCCCCACGGGCTCAACAGCCTATTCCTTAAGTTGTGGAGGCCCGGTATTGGCACCTTCGTCCCAATGTTTTGTAATAACTCCTGTGGCTGTGCATAATCTTACCCTTCGCCCAATAGTTGTACCCGATACCTCTCGTATAAGATTGGTAACTGCCAATGCCGCAGAAATGTATCTTGGACGTGATAGCAACAGCCGGCTTATGAGTAGCCAATGCGACATAATACTGAGCAAGGAAGATTTCTCGGCCAAACTTATTCGTATGAAAAATAAAAGTTTCTATTCTGCAATACGCGAAAAACTTATGTGGGGAGCTTCCTTCAATGCATAACATATTTGAGAATATCTAAAAATTACTTTGCAAATTATCGGCATTGCGAAACAAAAGACAAGAAGCATGCAAAGTACCTGCTAAAAGAAAAAAAACTTTAATTTAAGAAGTAAAATTTTAATATTTTCAATCTGCTAAAAAGACCATTGTAGAGATGTTTTCTGAAGCATGCATGCTTCACGCACGAAGAGTGCATGCTTCAGACGAGAAGAGTGCATGCTTCACGCATGAAGAGTGCACTCTTTATAACAGAAAAATATTATGCTTGAAAATCAGAGTTTTATAATTGAAGAAATAAATATCGAAACATCATTCATCAGAAGGTCTAAAATTTAACTATTTACAGCCTGATACCTCCAATAAGAAACAAAAAGCATGCCAAGTTTCAGTTTGAATGTTGTAATTTTAGAACTCGCCGATAGGTCTATGTCCTAACCTAAACTAGATAAGTTCCAATAAGAAACGCAACTTTTTGAGTAAAAAAAAGAGCTAAAAAGATTTTTTTTACCACAAAAGAAAGAGAAAAAAATCTCTTTCCTTGTGTGGCTTGAAAAAAAGTGTTATCTTTGCAACCGTTTACAATGGATAGATATGTTATCTTTCTATTAATTAGATATTGAAATTAAACTATTTATAAAATGATGAAAAGAACATTTATATTCTTGAGTATGCTGTCGATGTTGGGGATAGCATACTCACAAACAGTGGCTGAACAATTAAAAGCAGTCAAACTCGATGATTATAAAGGTTACAACCAAGTAACCGTTTTCGACTCTACAAAGGTGCTGATGGAAGAATCAGGTCTTAGCTATGTAAATAACCATCAGTTGATAAAGGTTTTGGATTTTCGTGGTGCCAAAAACAACAACGTATTTAAGATAGATTATGACCCGCAAAGTGCATACGTAGAGATAGAAAAGATAGTAGTACACCATAGCGATGGTACTTCTAAAGTGTTGACCAACAAAGTATGCGACTATGTGGCACCTGCACGTATGATTTATTGGGGTGCAAGTCAGAAAATGGTCGAAATAGGAAACCTTATGCCCGGCGATGCTATCGAAGTATGGACATTCCGCAAAGGATTTACCTACGCTTTGCTTGCCGATGATAGTAAGTATATCCCACCTATGAAGGGCCATTTCTACGATATCGTTCCTTTCTGGGCAAATCAGCCGGTGAAAGAAAAAGTTTATTCGGTTAATGTGCTGAAGAATAAGAATCTGCAATATAATGTGTATAATGGTGAACTTACTAGCACTGTTGCTTATGACGGCGATAGAGTGGTTTATACTTTCAGTAAAAAAGATATAATGCCTATCAAGCGCGAACCTTCGATGGTGGCAAACAACGATGTGGAAACAAAATTGCTATTGTCCACCTCACCCAACTGGGAGGCTAAAAGTATGTGGTTTTATGGCGTAAATGAGGATTATGGCAGCTTTAAGTCCACACCCGAACTGACAAAAAAAGTAAAACAATTACTTAAACCTGCCAAAACAGAGTTGGATTCCATTAGTATACTTACCCATTGGGTAGCCGACAATATGCGTTATTCCGGTATCAGTATGGGCGAAGGTGAAGGTTTTACATTACATAATGCACACATGAATTTTACAGATCGTTGTGGAGTGTGTAAAGATAAAGCGAGCCTTCTTATAGCAATGCTTAGAACTGCAGGTTTTGAAAGTTATGCAGCAATGACTATGGCCGGCGAGCGTATAGACCGTATTCCTGCCGACCAATTCAATCATAGTGTTACTGTGGTTAAACGTAGAAACGGACAGTATGAACTGCTTGACCCCACATGGGTGCCCAATGTGCGTGAGTTGTGGAGCAGTGCCGAGCAACAGCAAGGCTATCTTATGGGCTTGCCTAAAGGTGCCGACCTTATGGAAACACCTATATCAGAACCCGAAAACCATTATATATATGTAACCGGCAAATCGGAATTAAAACCCGACGGTACCCTTATAGGCGAATTTACAGTAGAGGCCGAAGGTCAGAGTGATGCCGGTGTGCGTGGAGTATTTTCGGCACGTTATAGTGAATGGGCTAGAAATCTGGAACTAGAATTGTTGAAGATAGATCCTCGTGCTAAACTTCTATCTGTCAAATATACAAACCCCGAAGAGTATTTGAAACAACCTGTTAAGATTACCTATAAATATAAGATTCCGGGTTATGCACGAATAAGTGATAAAGAAATAATGTTTACTCCTATATGTGCCAAGGGGGTGTTTACCCGTGCAATGAACCATTTGAGAGTGAATACAAGTCTAGAAACCCGAAAATATCCATTCAAAGATCGTTGCTCGAGACTTCTGGAAGTGAAGGAAACTGTAGTATTGCCCAAGAATATTAATCTTGATAATATAGTACTGCCAAAAGATGAGAGAGTAAATTCATCGTCTGTAACATTCCAAGGTGGCTACGAATTAGATGGAAATACCATTGTTTTTGAACAGAAAGCTTCGTTCGGAAAACGTGTTTATAACACAACCGACTGGACTCCTTTCCGCAAAGCAGTTGAGGCTCAGAAAAAGTTTGCAGCCGAGCATATAATAATAAATGTAGAACAGAATTAAGAAATCAAAATACATAAATCAAGATGAAGAAATATATAATAGCGTTGGTGGCCCTTGTGATGACCAATATAGCCGTAGCACAACAAGATGCCAATTTCAACAAAATAAGACGTACCTATACTGTCAACGATGATGGTACTATAGAATATAATTACAGAAAGGAATTGAAACTGATATCTCTACGTTCGTTCTTTAGCGTATATGGCGAAACATTCATAGTTTATAATCCCGACTTTCAAGCATTGAGAATAAACGAATCGTACACTATTCGCAAAGATGGTTCTAGAGTAACTACGCCTGCTAATGCTTTTGTAGAACAGTTGCCTTCCAATTGCACAAACTGCCAACGATACAACGGAATGAAAGAAATGGTAGTGGTACACACAGCATTGGAATATGGTGCCACAATAGTATTGGACTATACGATAACTAGTAATACCAATGATTTAAGCGAAACAATAATATTTGCCGAATCGGCACCGGTTACAGACTACGAAGTAATTGTAAAACTCGCCGGTGGCCAAAAGCTATATCACGAGCTTAAAAACTCGGAGATGAAACCGATAATAAGCAAAAACACATATAAATGGCAGTTTAAAAATCTTCCTCAAACATCCGGAGAATACTATTTGCCTGCAGCAGAGAATCTTTACCCTACATTGTATCTTGCAACAAAGAATAAGACTTCGATGGATATAAACGTAGAAGATTCGGAACTTAAGGGTGCCGATAGGTTGTTGTTGTCATTAACCGTTGCCGGTGATAAGATGAAGACTGCCATGGCCATACAAGACTATGTTGTAAACTATGTAAATTACAATGATGTGCCAATGGCTTTTAATAACAATAAAATTTCGTCTTCGGCTATTACATTTGCATCAAACTGCGGTAATTATGTCGAAAAAGTAGTGTTGCTTAGAGATTTATTACGCAAAGCCGGGTATTTGGCAGAGTTGAATGTGCCTATAGAATATCATAAATCTGGAATCGAACCGTTTGGTATGATTGCCGAGAAGGCTATCAGTGTCAAGGCAAATATTGATGGAAAAGAATATGACTTGTTTTTGGATGGTACGAAAAAACAACATGGGCTTAAACCATCATCTAGATCTGTAGAGGTTGTGGTTAGGGATATGAAATGGGATTCCAAAGCTAATGAGGTGTATGCCAATGCCAATAAATATATTGTTAATGGCACAGCACAAAATGGAACCAAAGTAAAATTTGATATAAAAGATGCAAGACAAGGATGTTATACAGTTGATTTGAATTCTCTTAAGGGTGGAATGAATATTTCGCCAATGTATTTGACAGGCAAGAGAACTCAGCCATTGTATTGTGGAAAAACTTCAGAAAGTTATGATTACACAATAGTAATGCCCAAAGGTATGCACTATGTAGGAAAGGATATGACATTGAGTTATGCCAAGTCGTTTGGTTCTATAGAAATACAAATTGTACAGAAAGGAAATGTGTTGGAAATAAAACGTAAGTTGAACATTACCAAAGACAAAATAAAACCAGCCGACTATGAAGCATTCAGAACAATGATGATAGATTGGAACAATCCGAGCTACACTAATCTGATGTTCAAGAAATAAAAATACACGATGGGAGCAAAATAAAAATTTTGTTCCCATTACGTTTTGTTATAGCCGAAAAAGATGTATATTTGCAACTTCAAATAACACATTTTGTAACCAATAAACTATTATAAGTAAAAATAAAACAATAAGATATATGGAATATAATTTCTTGAAAATTGATACAGTAAATGATATTTGCACATTGGCAATATCGGCACCCAAATCCTTGAATGCACTAAATTCAACTATTTTGAGGGAGATGAACGATTTTTTGGATAATATAGATTCTGCAATAAAAGTTTTGATTATAACCGGCGATGGCGATAAGAGTTTTGTGGCCGGTGCCGACATCAGCGAGATGCAAAATCTGAACGAACAGCAAGGTTTTGAGTTTGGTAAACTTGGTGCCGATGTATTTCGCAAGATAGAAACATTGCCTATACCCGTTATAGCAGCCGTTAATGGTTTCGCTCTTGGAGGTGGTTGCGAGTTGGCTATGAGTTGCGATATACGTATAGCATCGGTTAAGGCAAAATTTGGACAACCCGAAGTGGGATTGGGAATCATACCCGGTTTTTCGGGAACATATCGTTTGGCTAAGCTTGTAGGTATGGGATATGCCAAAGAAATGATATACACCGGCAAGGTTATCAAAGCCGATGAAGCATTGCGTATAGGTCTGGTAAACGCAGTATACGAACCCGAACTGCTTATGGCAGAAGCTGTGGCTATGGCCGAAAAAATTTCGGCAAATGCTCCTATAGCTGTTCGTTATGCCAAGGAATGTATAAACGAAGAGTATGATTTGAATGCTGATGATGCGATACTTTTCGAAAACAAGATGTTTGGAAAATGTTTTGCCACTGCCGACCAAAAGGAAGGTATGACAGCATTTTTGGCAAAGCATAAAGCTGAATTTAGAAACGAATAAAGATAAAACAATAAATATACATTTTTAATATATAAACAGATATTATCATGAAAATATGTGTAATAGGAACAGGTACAATGGGTAGTGGCGTTGTGCAAGCTTTTGCTCAAGCCAATATGCCTGTAGTAATGAAAAGTAGATCCCAAGCTAGTTTGGACAAAGCTGTAGCTCGTATCAGCAAATCATTGGCAAAATTGGTCGAAAAAGGTAAAATTACTCAAGAGTACATGGACGCAACCATGAACAATATTACCCCTACAACCGATTATGCTACCTTTGCCGATGCCGACTTGGTGATAGAAGCAGCAGTAGAAGAAATGCACTTAAAAAAAGAAGTTTTCACCGAACTAGATAAAATATGTGGCGAAAACACTATATTTGCTACCAACACTTCTTCGTTGTCCATAACAGAAATAGCTGCTTGCACTTCTCGTCCCGACCGTTTTATAGGAATGCACTTCTTCAATCCTGCTCCGGTAATGAAACTTATCGAAGTTATAAAAGGACAAAAGACCAGCGACGAGGTATGCAATAAAATATTTGAAATAGCAACAGCTATGGGCAAAGTACCTGTAATGGTAAACGAAGCTCCGGGATTTGTTGTAAACCGCATTCTTATCCCAATGGTAAACGAAGGTATAGGTATTTTGGCTGATGGCGTTGCTTCGGCCGAAGATATTGACAATGCTATGAAACTTGGTGCCAACCATCCGATGGGACCTTTGGCATTGGGCGACCTTATTGGTCTTGACGTATGTCTTGCCATTATGGAAGTACTTTACAACGAGTATGGCGACGACAAATATCGTCCTCATCCATTGTTGCGCAAAATGGTACGTGCCGGTTTGCTTGGACGCAAAACAGGTGAAGGTTTCTATAAATATTAATAGACTAGATTACCAATCCAAAATAACAAATCAAAGATACTCCAATTGCAAGTATTGGAGTATCTTTTGGTTTATCCCCGTTTTAGTTATTAAAACTTTATAAGGTTGTAATTATGGGTTATGTGATTATTATTCAATGTATTTCATTTTTTTGCTACCGATGGTTGTTGGAGATTATATTTTACAATACAAACACGCCACCGGCACGGGAAAATAATCAAAAAACTTTCGTCTTTTGACTATCGCCTTTTACCGATGAAAATGATATATTTTGGTGTTATACATACTCTTTATATGCATTAAACACCTATAAACAGTCAAGGTGTAGTTATTGTAAAAAACAAAAAAAATAAACAAAATGGAAGAGAATAAACTATTTGGGGTAAACGGCGTAACCTTTACAATGATAGCCGTGCAAGGCGGAACCTACACCATGGGAGCAGCAGACAATGACCCCGAAGCCTACGATTGTGAAAAGCCGGCCCACAAAGAAACAGTTTCGGACTTTATGATAGGCGAAA
>JAFWBF010000131.1 GCA_017507285.1 Bacteroidales bacterium
TCGAAAGGCAACGGCTCGGATGTACCATCGAATGTAAACAGCTGTGCTCCTATATTGCGTGCTATCAAGGTAGAGGAAAATAAGTTGTCGGACGAATTGTAGCTCAATGCCAAATCAAAAGCAACAGCAAACGATGTATAGCTCTCGTAGTGCGAGAGTATAGGTTTGAACGATGCACCCATAGAAACATTGCTAGCAAGTTTTCGACCCCAACCGATACTGAAAATATAATCGGCTGCAGTAAAAGTTCCTTCAGGATTCTCGTCTTCATCGTAACCCTCAAATGTGCCGTAGTTAACATATTGCAACCCGAACACAAACGACCCAAATTTTTCCACCTCTCTACCATATATTAATGAACCATACCCACCCCCTGAAAAGAGGGACACATAACTAAGAGACATGGCATTGTGCATCCGTTCGTTAATGAGAGACGGTGTAGCAAGAGCCACACTTATGTCATCGTCGTCGACAGATATATAACTACTACCCAATGCAGCCACCCGTGCCGAAGTAGTAAGATTGAGAAAAGCAGCGGTATAGCCGGATGGGGTTTGCCCAACAGTAATATCCCTTACCTGCAAACATAGTACAAGCACAAGTATTTTTCTAATCCAATTCAAATCTATTGCGTGTTTCATAACCATTAATATAGCGTATTAAACGACAATTAAACAGTTTTAGTATCAACTGTAGCCACAAAAAACACCATTACAATGCAGTCCACCTCCAATGGCTTAACCGCTATGGTTCAATTTTGGTATTCATGCTTATGCATTCCGATTATGTATTACACTGATTTTACAGCTCTATATTTCTGAGCCATTTTCTATTCATAAAAACGTTTGTTTACGCCTGCCTGGCCATTATTGCTTAGCGTGTTTGATATAAATGGACGGTAAGTTTTCCGCCAATGGGTGGAAAGTTTGGTGATATGGGGAATTTTATGTAATTTTGCATGACAAATACAAAGATATGCAAATACAATTTTCAACCTCAAACAACACAAAACCAGGAAAATATCACTTCATTACAAAAACCATTGTTATGACACTCGCAATCATTATTGCATCGTATTTAATGAGCGGAGTGCATGTAGACAACGTATTTGTGGCCATATTAGCGGCAGTGGTTATATCACTTCTTAATAATTTCATACGTCCTATACTCATTGTGCTTACACTGCCTTTCACGCTTGTAAGCATGGGGTTGTTTTTACTTGTAATCAATGCGGTGATTATCCTGCTTGCATCTAAGATAGTTCCAAACTTTGGTGTGGACGGTTTTTGGACGGCCATGGTCTTTTCGCTACTTATCACCGTACTAAACTATCTACTGGACATACCCACAAAAATGAAGGCTAGAAAAGACTATACGGCCGACAACCCATTCGGCCAAAAGTCTACCGACGAGGAGAAGTTTGACGACTACGAGGACGTTACCGACGAGGAGAACAACCATAAGAACGACGACAGAAAGAATTTATTGAATTAACCAATACTACATCATATTATGATAAAAAGAACAATCTTATTTGCAGCAAGTTTGTTGCTAACCATTGCTTCGATGGGCGACAAGTACTGCGATGTTACCTTCTCGAGTATAAACAAAGTACGCCTAACCCTACATTCGGGCGATATTTCGGTAGTTACAGTCAACACCAATCTCGGCTACCACAATGTTATAACCATTGATGGTTTCTTTCCTTCGGCCGACAATATTGGCAAACCATGCCTACCCATTTTGTCGCGACGAATAGAAATCCCGTTGTGCAAAAACATTAGCTATAAGATTATAAACACCGTTACGGAGACCTACACAGCCCAAGAGCTGGACATAGCCTATCCGCTCTATCCCACCCAGGCACCACGTAGCAAATCAGACGAAGGGCCTATCGAACTTGTAAAGGACAACAAAGTATATGCCACCAACCACATGTATTCGGTAGAAACCATAGTGGTAGAAAAAATTGGTGTGGCACGCAACATAAACCTTGCCGACGTATTCTTTTCGCCCGTAAGCTACAACCCTGTAAACGGTGAAGTTGAGGTAATAAAAGAAATAGAACTTGAACTCACCTTCGAAGAACCCGACATGGTCGCCACCCGCAGCATGAAAAAACTGCACCGCAGCCCGGCCTTCTCGGTAAAAGCCGATGTGGCAAACGCTATTGAGAAAGACGGCTACTCTTCCAGTCCCATACGCTATTTGATAGTAGCCCACGAGGCTTTTCGCGATCAGATGGACGACTTTATCCAATGGAAGAGGCGTAAGGGATTTATATGCGACATAGTATATACCGACCAAAGCGAGGTGGGCAACACCACCGAGTCTATAGCAGCATACTTAAAAGCACCGTACACCAACGCTACCGCCGAACTACCGGCACCTACATACGTGCTACTAGTGGGCGATGTAGAGCAGATACCGGCGTTTGACAGCCGCATATCATCGTCATGGCTCAACGATCATATTACCGACTTATACTACTTCACATGGACCGATGGCGACATTATACCGGACTGCTACTACGGACGTTTTTCGGCACAAAACGTGGCAGACCTCACTCCTCAGGTGGATAAAACACTAATGTATGAGCAGTACACCATGAGCGACCCCACATATTTGGACAAAGCATTGGTGGTAGCAGGTGTCGACGGTGGCACAGCCGGCGACTTTGGCTACACACACGCCGACCCCGTAATACACTACCTAGAAGACAACTATACCAATGCCGAATATGGCTATACCGGCGTTGTATCGTACTACAATCCTGCATCGGGAACAACATCGGCACGCAACGGAGTGTTCAACGCCTTGAACACCGGAGTAGGCTATGCCAACTACACCGCCCACTGCAACTACGACAACTGGAGCCAACCACGCTTCAACA
>JAFWBF010000020.1 GCA_017507285.1 Bacteroidales bacterium
GAAGAGTATTTTATACGATTTACTTTGAAACAACCCAAGGACAATAAAGCCTATAAGCGTGGATATGAATACGACTTTGTGGAGTTTGCGTTGGATATGCCTACTTTTAGAAAGCAGGAACTGAAACCGTACGAGAAAACCGAGCTATACCTTGACGAGCAAAGCAGCGAAAGGGTAGAAGCCATAGAGGTGGAAGAACTGAAAATAGAAAACGATAATAGCAAACTAAAGGTATATAACGATGAGGTAACGATAGTTTTTGACCTTAAAACCGGACAGATAACATCTCTTAGCTGTAAGGGCGAAAAGGTATTGGCATCGGCTCCGACAATGAGTTTTTGGAGAGAACCTACCAACAACGATATGGGCGACAACAATGCTGCCAACTATTGGGAAAATATAGGGTTGGACAAACTGACAAGGGAACTCTCGACGGTGGATTACAAGCAGAACGATAAATATACGGTAAATATAGATGTGGTATCGGCCTACAAGAACCATAGAAATGAAAAGCTTTTCGACGTTGTACAAACGATAATAATATATTGTACCGGCGATGTTATAATAGACAACCAGGTTATGGTGTCGGATGTGGTTAATAATCTTCCTCGGGTGGGGATGATGTTTGAGGTGCCAAAGAGTTTTTCAATGGCACAGTGGTTTGGCCTTTCGGGCGAGACATATATGGATAGAAAATCGTCGGGACGATATGGCACATACAAAAGCAACACATCCGAACTATCGTATATTTATGAGAAGCCTCAAGAGAGTGGCAACCACACAGATACCCGTTGGATGTGTTTGGAAAACGATAATGTAGGAATATTTTTCGATGCTTTGGATAGTACGTTCGACTTCAGTGTGCAGTCAAATATCAATAATAAATCTAACGCCAATTGGGAGGTACATTTCGATTATAGAAATGCAGCCATAGGCAATGGCAAGGTAATACCTGCAGGTAGCCAAAATGTGCTTGAGGATAAGAAATATGGTTTCAAGGTGCGCTTTTTGGCATACGAAAAAACAAACCACAGCCCATTTGATTTCAGAATGATACAGCTGCCAACGGTGGAAAGCAACATACTCTCAATACCGCAGATAGCTAAGAATTTGAAACGCTTTGATTCGCCAATGACCATAACGCTATCCTCGGCCGACAAAGCCGAGATACGCTACACCCTGGATGGAACAGAACCTACACAGAAGTCTATGCTGTACAAGAAACCTTTTGTGATAGAAAGGTCTACCACAGTAAAGGCACGTGCCTTTAAAAAAGGTGTTACCCCGTCGCTGGTGGCTGAAGAGGTGTTTACCTACAACTTTATAGAGTCGGTTGCATTCGAGAATCGCCCCAACACTCCATACAACAAGAATATGGAAACAATACTGTTTGACGGCGAGTTTGGCACTGCTACCAATTTGGAACATGGATGGCTGGGATTTTCGGGTTCCGACGTTGTGGCTGTAGTAAAACTTGTGCGTCCGATAGACCTGAAAAATGTGATGCTAACCTTTGCCCACGACCCCGAAAATTGGGCGTTTGCACCTAAAAGTGTAGAGGTCTATTGTTCGGCTGATAGTGTAAACTACTCCGAACCTTATCAATCCAACTACCTGTTTGATGCCGAAAACGAGAAAGAGAGTGTTTCGCAGGTGGTACACTCGGTTGTGCCGGTCAACAAAACGGGGGTGAAGTATATAAAGATAGTGGCACGCTCTATAGGCCGGATACCGGCATGGCATCAGGCCAAAGGATTGAGACCCTGGATAATGATAGATGAAATACAGATTCAAAACTAAAAGATAAAACAAGCAATGGCAGAAAACGCAACATACATTATAAAGGATGCTACAATAGTAAATGAAGGCATGAGATGTGTAGCATCGGTAATGATAGAAAATGGAATAATAACCCAAATATCGGACCATATACAACCTGCCGACTATATGACGGTGATAGATGCCGAAGGCTGCTACCTGCTACCGGGAGTGATAGACACACATGTGCATTTTCGCGATCCGGGACTTACCCACAAAGCCGACTTTGCTACCGAAAGTTCTGCCGCTGTGGCTGGGGGCGTAACATCGGTGGTGGATATGCCCAATACCAAACCGCAAACTACCACCAAAGAACTGCTTGACGATAAGAAACAGATTGCTGCCGAAAAATCTGTGGTAAACTATGGCTTTATGCTTGGTGCTACCAACGACAATATAGATGAACTACTGGCAATAGACAAGGCCGAATATGCTGCCATAAAGCTATTCCTTGGTTCATCTACAGGCAATATGCTGGTAAACAACGATGCTGTGCTATGTAGACTATTTGTCGAAGCATCGAAACTTATAGTATCCCACTGCGAGGACGAAGGTACCATAGTGGCCAACACCCAACGCTACAAGGCAATGTATGGCGATGATGCACCGGCTTCGGTTCATGCCATGATACGTGATGTGGAGGCCTGCTACCGCTCGTCCAAAAAGGCTGTGGAGCTGGCTCGAAAATTCAACACTCGCTTCCATCTGGCACACCTTTCCACCTGTAAGGAGTTGGAGTTGTTATCTATAGGAGGTGTAGAGGCTAAGAATATCACCGCCGAGGTGTCGCCCAATCATCTATGGTTTTCTGACGACGACTATGCTACACTAGGCAACAAGATACGTTGCAACCCATCCATAAAGTCGGCTACAGACCGCGATGCTTTGCTGCAAGCATTGAAGGAGGGTAGGATAGACACTGTAGCTACCGACCATGCTCCGCACCTTATAGAAGAGAAAGAACGTCCGTATTTCCAGTCGGTGTCGGGAATGCCATCAATACAACATTCGCTGCTAACGATGTTGGAACTTTCTAAGCAAGGCAAAATATCGCTTGAGGCTGTGGTGGAAAAGATGTCGCACAACCCTGCCACATTATTTGGAATAGAAGGCCGTGGCTTTATCCGACAGGGCTACCATGCCGATTTGGTGTTGGTAAACCCCAACGAAACTACCGCAGTAGATAAACCATCGTTGTTGTACAAATGTGGATGGTCGCCGATGGAAGGATATGTATTTGCCAACAAGATAGTGAAAACCTTTGTAAACGGCAACCTAGTATATAGCGATGGCAAGGTGATAAATACCACTAAGGGTATGGCATTGTCATTCACAAACTAACGGCTAAGAATACACTATTATACATAAATATATACAAATAAAGCGAAGCAAACTTGTTGCTTCGCTTTATTTATATATAAACTTCTGTTTTAGAAGTGGTAGCCCATGCGTACTACAAGCATTGAGGTATTGACAATAATTCCTTTGAAAACGGACTTATTAACTTCAATCCCTCCGGTATGATTGGTTTCGTAATTGACAGTTCCATGTACCACATCATATCCCAAATAATAGTAGTGAATACCAAGACTGAATTTATCCATCAACTTTGCACCTATGCCTACTTGTGCAGCCAAAGTTATGGCATTATCGTACTTATATTCATAGGCTAATTCTTCCGAAGCAAGATAATCATTGCTGCCGGTAAGACCTTTACCTGTCCAAGGCGTGATTATTCTAAGATTTGCTCCTACACCGGCTTCGCCCCAGATACTCAAATCGGTGGTTATATTGTAGTCGTAGTTTATGCCAAGCATCAGCGGAATGTTGATGTAGCTTGGAATATCTTCTACATCTTTGTAATCTTTGACATAGCTAAAAGCTGAATTATAAAATAGGTCAATAGTAGCCATAAAGCCAAATCTGTTGTTCGGCGAAATGTTGTACTTTATTTTACCACCCAAGTTTAAACCCATATTAGCCTGTGCATAATTGTTATGACCAAGCACCATAAAAGGAGGTAATTCTTCGTCGCACGTTTCAAACCCACCCATTGGTATCGAGCCTCCAAGGTGTACCGAAAATTCGAGCTTCTTGTTGCCGGCAGTTGCCGGTTCTGCTTCTTGTGCCATGGCGGCACCCATTGTTGTTGCTGCTATCGCTATCAAGCATGCAATCTTTCTAAAGGACTTCTTCATTCTTTTGTGGTTTTAATTAATACTTAATTTTGTTTATTATGATTTTTTTGTAACGTTGTGTAGTTATATTTATTGCCTCAGTCATTGCGTTTTAACAAAATACTTTTACCAAATAACATAATTAGCCACCATACTTTTGTGGTTTGCCACTCGCAAACCCTCATACTTGGTAGGCAAAAGTGCAGGCGTTTGGGTATGCGAAACTATGGGGTGTAAGCTAATATTAATGGAGGTTTGAGAAGCAAATGGATGTGTGCTGACTTTCAAACGGATGTGCTTGATTATTCCAATGGTCGTACTTTGCAATAAAAATATATATATGTTTATTAAAAAAGATATATATCTTAATGATAAAAGATATATATCAAAAAGCGTAAAGATATATATGTTTATATACAAAGATATATATCTTTATATTGATAGGTATATATGTAATAAACCAAATAGCCGTAAGGATGAAACATTATGGTAGTTTGATGGCAAGATTAGCCTCGTATATCAAAGCTCTAATGCACTACGAAACTATTGATGCTATTGGGCTGGTACCTCATGTGTATGCCTAGCGTAGGTAAATTGCCCCAAAGAAAAACTTTCGCTACAATGATTGTCCGATTGGGAAAAAAAGCGTACCTTTGCAACGATTTCCGATAGCTATGCAATCGGCAATAGATATTGTACACTATATATATAGACATACATTTTGAATAATACAAACATGAAAATAGCAGTAGTAGGAGCCACCGGATTGGTTGGAAGCGAGATGTTGAAGGTTTTGAACGAACGAGGTTTTGGAACATCAGACTACGAAATAGTGGTAGCCGCATCCGAAAAGTCGGTGGGTAAAGAGATAGACTTTGCAGGGCGTAGACTTACCGTTGTGTCGGTTGATGATGCTATAGCTCAAAAACCTGATTATGCACTGTTTTCGGCAGGTGCCACCACATCACGCACCTATGCCAAGCGTTTTGTGGAAGCAGGTACAACGGTTATAGACAATAGTTCGGCTTGGCGAAAAGATGCCGAGGTACCATTGGTGGTACCGGAAGTGAATTTTTCGGCAGTGAAAGATACCGATAGGCTTATTGCCAACCCCAATTGTAGCACCATACAGATGGTATTAGCTCTATCGCAATTACACCTTCGTTACACCATAAAACGTTTGGTAATATCTACTTATCAAAGTGTTACAGGCACCGGTGTGAAAGCCATACGCCAAATGGAAGGTGAGGAGCAGGGAATGGAAAACATAGATATGGTATATCCTTATCCAATACATCGCAACCTATTTCCTCATGGTGGCGATTTCCAAGCCGACGGCTATACCACCGAGGAACAGAAGTTGGTAGACGAAACACGCAAGATACTGTCCGACGATGCTATAGCCATCACTGCCACAGTGGTACGAGTGCCTGTAATGGGAGGGCATAGCGAAAGTATAAACATAGAGTTTGCCAACGAATATGAGATAAACGAAGTGTTTGACATCCTGCGCAATACCGAAGGAATAACAGTGCTTGACGATGTGCAAAACAACGTTTACCCAATGCCTCTTTATGCCAGAGGTAAAGACGAAGTGTTTGTTGGTCGTATACGCCGCGATGCTTCGCAACCAAAATCGTTAAACATTTGGGTGGTAAGCGACAACATACGAAAGGGTGCCGCTACCAACGCAGTACAGATAATGCAACATTTGATAAACAGATAATAAAAACAATATTACATAAATGAATCAGAAGAATAAAATGATTTCGCCGTCGTTGCTATCGGCCGATTTTGCCAACTTGCAGCGTGATATAGAGATGGTAAACCGTAGCGAAGCCGATTGGTTTCATGTGGATGTGATGGATGGTGTGTTTGTTCCAAACATATCTTTCGGTCAGCCGGTGATAAAGTTTATAAAGAAATATGCCCAAAAGCCTTTGGATGTACACCTCATGATAATGGATCCGGACCGATATATTGATAGTTTCAAGCAAGTGGGTGCCGACATACTTACCGTTCATTACGAAGCTTGTACACACCTACACCGCACCATAGCCCATATCAAGGAGAGTGGAATGAAAGCCGGAGCGGTGCTTAACCCACATACACCAGTGGCATTGCTTGAAGATATTATACAAGATTGCGACCTTGTACTGCTAATGAGTGTAAACCCCGGATTTGGCGGACAAAAGTATATCGAAAATACCTACAGCAAGATAGAACAATTAGACTCTATGCGTCAACGCAAAAATCCATCATGTTTGATAGAGATAGATGGCGGAGTATGCATTGATAACGCACAAAAACTGTACACTACCGGTGCCGATGTGCTTGTGGCCGGCAGTGCAGTGTTTGGCTCGGCCAACCCCATGGATGCCATACGTAAGATAAAAGGACTATAGCTAAGCATAACAGAATAAGTGAGATATAGATATGTATTGGTTGGATATAGTGTTGGCCATTCCTATGGCATGGTTTGTCTACAAAGGGTTTAGAAAAGGACTTATATTCGAACTCAGCTCTTTGGTAGGGCTTGTAGTAGGAATATATTGTTCCATAAGATTCTCTAAATATGTAAGTACGCTTATAGGTATAGAGGGTGAGTATTCGATACTTGTGGCATTTTTTGTTACATTTATAGCGGTGTACCTTCTGTCGTTGTTTTTAGGAAAATGTATAGAAGGGCTTATCAAACTAATGAAGATGGGCGTGCTGAACAATATATTGGGCTCTGTGTTTGGGTTGCTCAAATGTGTATGTGTGCTTAGTGTGGTAATGTACTATGTGGTATTAATTGACATAGACAATGTGATAATTACAAACAAAACGCGTGAGCAAAGCATGTTCTATCAACCCATAGAGAAAACCGGAAACCTGCTTATAGGAACGCTTAAAGACTATGTGAAGGAAGCAAAAGAAAATCGGAACAATAAAGAAAAATAGATAATCAATAAGATATGATTAAGATAGTGTCATTTGTACAATAGTGGCACTATCTTTTTTTTCGGTGGTATTTGCCGGACTTTTTTATACCCTATTACCAATTGCTTCATGGTAGGGTATTATGATAACGATGATATACCGTCAATTGCCGAGAGACATACCCCTCAAATTTCCCTCGTGATGTAGATGAATTTCCCTCGTGATATAGATCCGGCTACTACGTGATGTAAATAAAACTCCCTCGTGATACAGGTAAAAAGCTATCCATAAAAGTCGTTATCCTGCTATAAAGCGAATGTAAAAGAAGATTTTTCATACATACATTGAAATATAGTAGGGAAAAAGAAAGTCTTTTCGATAAAAAAATCGTACCTTTGCAAATCGAAATATTATATGTTGAGATTGCGAAAAGATGTGTAATCTTTTTGTAATCAGTATATTTTATTATAATGAAAAATATGATGGCAAGAAGAATTTGTTTGATATTTATATGTTTGGCATTCTCTGCGATACAGTATGTGCAAGCACAGCAAGATAGTATCACCATAGGAGCAACTCCTCTGCAAGGTGTGTACAACTCCTATACAACTACGCTAAACACAAAGGTTGATAGCCTTGCTATGCTGATAGAAGAGTTTAAACAAAATAAAGTTTTCCAAGATGAGCGAATAAAGAAGCTGTCGCAAACCAAAGACTCTTTGTTGGATATTAATGTTCGTATGGCAATAAGACTATCAGAACAAGACTCCCTCAACGGCATAAAGACTATAAACAATGCTAAAGCAATAGATTCATTAAACTTTGTAATTAATTTATTGACAAAGCAAAATAATGAATACACAACTCGTATATCATATTTGGAAAAGGTTGAAGACACACTTAGATGGTCTATATCAGATTTGAACAAAAACTTTAGAGTGATAGATTCGCTAAACACCAACATCTCGCTTATGAGATTGCAAAACAAGGAGCAAGGCGAAAAAATATTCTATCTGGAAAACAATGAAGATTCACTATCGTTAGAAATACAAAAGCTTAAGAAAAACTTTGAAGTAATAGATTCATTGAATGATGTAATATTCTCAATTAGCGAAACAAACGATAAACAACTTGTCCGTATTATTAGATTGGAACAATTGTGCGATTCGCTTTTTGTATCCAATGCATCGTTTCAGAAACGTTTGGAGGAGAAGAATTCCTTATTGGAAGAGAAGATAAATGCCCTACAAGAGAAGGAACAATTATTTGCAGAAAAAGAAAAACTTTACCAAGATGCCATAAGCAATAGTAATGTTGATAAAGTGAAACTTGAAGGTCTGGTAAGTGCCAAAAATGTAAGCATAGATGCCAAAACGAGAGAAATAGAATATCTTCAAAAAAGCATTGTTGATAAAGAAACATCGTTGGACAAGCAGATAGCCGACTATCAGAAAGCAAGTATAGAGCGTGAGCACTACAGGCTACTATCGGATACGTTACGCATGAAACTAAACGAGGCCGAAAGAACAATACTTAAAACCAACGAGGCTCTAAAATATACCGAACAGCGAGCCCGCGAAGCCGAAGCCCAAATAAAACAGGCTACCAATAAGAAAAAGAAGGTGAGGGTGATACAAGGTTTGGCAATGAGACTATACCGCACACCCGATTGGAGTACACGACCGGTACAGGTAGAGGGACCTAACGGTATGGAAACCGTGTATAAGATAACCAATAAAAATGGTGGCAGTGTAGAGTTTGACTTTATAACAGGAGCATCGGTTATGCTTTGGGACCTTACCAATTTATTCAACCACTCACTATTTGATACATCAAGTACAAACAAGATAAAACGTTTCGACCAGGAGTTTTCATACGACCTTGGCTTATACATAGGTTTTGGAGGTTCCAATCTGTTTAAGAATTTCTATATAGGACCAAGTTTTAAGTTTTTGGATTTTTTCCATGTGGCTGTAGGTGCAAATGTGGCAGAGTATGAGGCTTTGGTTGACGGACTTAAGGAAGGCGACTTGTTGCCGGCCGGTTTTTCCATAGACGAACAGACTAACGATGTATGGAAAGTAACTATGTTTTTGAGTATTTCGTTGGATTTGGACTTCTTGTCCTATATAAAGAAATAGTTATATTATGTTGAATAACAATTTTACACAGTGGGTTGCATTCTACACACTTCCTCGAACCGAAAAGAAAGTATTGCCCAAAGTAGAGGATATGGGGTACGAGGCCTATCTTCCGCTGAAAAGGGAATTACACAAGTGGCATGATAGAAAAAAATGGGTGGAAGTACCGCTGATACCTTCGTATATATTTGTGAAAGTAATGAAAAAAGACATATATTATCTTGAAGGAATTGATGGTATATGTCGTGCTATATCGTTTGGTGCGAAAACTAATGTGTCGATAGTAACGCAGAAGGATATCGATGCTATGCATAGGTTGGTAGAATCCGGCGAAAAATTATATGTCGAAAATTTGGAGTCTTTGAGAAAGGGAAGTAAAGTTCGTGTGATAGGTGGACCATTTGAAAATATGGAAGGAATGCTGATATCCGATTGCAAAAAAGGTAATTTTGTAGTGCGGTTGGAATCGATATCCATGGGTGTACAATTGCAGATAGAAAAGGAGCTATTACAATTTGTTGAATAATTTTTTACAATTAAGCATATTGGTAATTAGTCATTTATAGGAAAAGATATATTTTTTTTGATATTAAGTGTAATAAAAAGGGATTGATAAACGACTTATATACGTAATAGAACGAAAAAACATCTTAGATAAAAAGAATGGCACTATAAAAGATATGACAGACAAAGACTACAATGATTGCGTTTCCAAATACTCGGACGATGTGTATCGTTTCGTGGTCTATTCCGGGATGGACAGGGATTCGGCAAAAGATATTGTACAAGATGCTTTCATATCATTATGGCAAAAACATTCCGATATCGACGTTGCAAAAACCAAGTCATACCTATTTTCGACCGCATACAACATGGTGAATAGTAATTTTAGACATCTGAAAGTGGTAAAACAGTATGAAGAAAATGTTTTTAAAGAAACTGTTGCAAGTATGGATGAGTCGTTCGAAAGCAAAGATTGTTTGTACAAAGCTTTGGATAATATACCCTCGATACAGAAATCGGCACTTGTGCTTAAAGATATTGAAGGTTATTCATACAAAGAGATAAGTGCGATGCTTAACTTATCGATACAACAAGTGGAAGTATATATATTCAGAGCAAGAGTAGCATTGAAAAAAGAATTGTTGAAAATGAATTAATAAAATAATATATATGAAGAAGATGCTAAATATTATTACAATAGGAGTTTTTGCAACATTATTGGGTATGCCTATATGCAATGAATGTGTGGCTAAGAATAATTATCTCACTACAGCATCCGTTGCTTCCACATTGAAAGGTAATAAATATGTGGTAACACGTGATGTATGGGTGCAAGACTTTAAAAAGATAAAAATAATGGTGGATGCCGATATTCGCTATTCGCAGTCGGAAGATGATCCACAAGTATTATTAACGTTGGACGAAAATCTGCATGAAATGTTTGACATACATGTAGATGTGAACACATTGATAGTAGCACCAAAGGAAAAATATAAAGGAACCAAAATACAGCCCACCAAGTTTGTAGTGGAAATACGCAGTGAGAAACTAGAAATGATAACCATCAATAGCAATGCTCGTTTTGATGTTCAAACTGAAGTATCGACACCGGAATTGAAGATAGAAAATACTACCAACGGACGTATCTATAGCATGAAGGCAATAAATGTGGAAGAGTTGGAGATTGAAAATACCGGAAGTGGCAACATTACATTGGTAGGCAAAGCCGATGAAGCAAATATACTGCAAACTGCCGGAGGAAAGATAAATATGGAAAACTGTGCAGTGAGTGACTGTACTTGCGAAAACTCGGGTAGTGGTGATATATATGTATATGCCGTGGATTTCCTAACCTGTCAGCTATTTGGGAAAGGTAACATATATTATATGGGAGAACCCAAAATAAAGAAAGATGTGGTTGGAACAGGGCGACTTATAAGACGATAAGTAATTATAGAGATGAAGATAAACACAGACAATTACGAATTATATTTTCTTCGTTACATTGAAGGGCGACTTTCGGACGAGGAGCGAAGAGAGGTGGAAACCTTTCTAATTAAGCACCCCGACCTAAAGGAGATAATGGACATGTATGATCCTTTCTTCACACTTGCGAAAGACGAAGAATTGGTCTTCGACGACAAAGATTCGCTGATGCGTCCAACAAAATCTTCATTCGTTATGCCACTATGGGTGCGTTACGCTTCGGTGGCAGCAGTGGCATTATTTGTGGTTTCGGTAGGGTTGGTATGGATGCAACGACAACAACCTATCCAAAATGTACTATTGGCCGATAATGCAGTTGATATAGATGTTATTGAAGAAAAATATGTTCCAATGATTTCTGATTCAACAATAGATATCGAAAAGTTGGAAGAGGTAATATCTACAACAAGGAACGTGATGCATAAGGATAATCAAAGAGAAACTATGCTATTGGCACAAGCGGAACCAGAACCTGTGGAAGATGAACAATCTTCTATAGAAGTAGAAGATGAACTGTTAAATGTAGATACTACTACATATATATATGAAAATTTGAGTGAAGAGATATACTATGCGATGAATACAGAAGAAAATATGCTGGATATAGAAGAAGAAACTGATGATAATGATGTATATTTGGAAGACTATTCAAATACTTTGATTGCCTATAATGTAGGTAGAGCAACTGAAAACACAATGGATGATGTAGACACTATATATTGTGAATATACAGACCTCGATATTGATGAGCCTATGCCTCTAATAGAACAGTTTAGAGAGATGTTCACAACATTATTTAAAGACAAGAAGGAAAAAGTGGAATCGGAATTGATTGAATATGCCGACTATGTCAAGCTGGCATACCAAGAAAAGAAAGAAGAAATATCTATGTATATAGCAAGCCGTGTAGAGAAAATATTTTAATAAACAAACACAAATAAGCAGAAAGGTATCATAGTTAGAAACCTGATAATGGCACTATATAGATTTTGATAAACAAAAAACAAGACAAGATGAAAGTAAGAATTTTATTATTAGGAATGGTTATGAGCTTAGCTTTGACATTTGCCGAAGCTAAAGATACAACCTGGGTATCACGCCAGTTGCTTGGTAATGATATACGAACTATTGTTGTAGATGATTATTCTAGAGTGGAAATAACGCAGGGCGATTCAAACTGCGTATTTTACTTTACAAATAAGAAGTCGAGAGCTCAATCGGCAATATGTGAAGTGGATGGAGATATACTTAGAGTATTGAAACAAAATACCGGAACCGTACGATTGGTGCTACGCGACGATATTGAAGAGATGGATTTGAAACGATATTCTAAAGTGAATGTAAATGGCGAATACTTTTTCAGACGTAGAAACTCTATAATCAGAATGGAAAGTTATGCCGAATTGCAATTCCATAACAAATTGTATGCAAACAATATTACTTTTGATATGGAATCGTTGTCCACCATACATATCTCCAAAATTTCGGCTGACAAACTTATACTAAATGCCGAAAGTTACTCGACTATAGTGGTTGATAATGGTTTTTTAAATGCCATAGAAACAAAGGGATCGGCCGACGAGATAAGAGCTACCATAGATACAAAACCAAAGTCGTTGAACAAAGTGTCGCTTGTAGGTGATGCAGTTAATGCTTCTTCTACACTGTCGGATATATTGATAAAAAATAAGCTAGATAAGAAAAGACATGGCTATTGGAGTACCGAGTTTACATTTGGTTGGGCTTCGCAAGATTGGAGCGGAGCTCCATTTATGGAGGGTTCTGTGCCACATAATTATATGATTTCTTATGGAACAGCCTATGTATTAGAATTAAAAGCACGCTATACTTTGGCCGGGAATCGCCTTTCGGTAGACTTTGGTATCGGCTACGAATCTGATGTGCTTCAATTTGTTGATGGAATACATTACGATAGTGGCATCAATAGCACTGATGATATGGGATATCTAAATAATGATAATTCATCAAACAATGGTGGATATGTTAATGTGTCTTCAAAAATGGTGGCTCGTTATATAACACTTCCTTTCATGGTAAATATGAAATTCAACTCGTTGTTCTACGGAGCCGGTTTTATTGGAGGTTTAAACTACAACAACAAACATACAGGAATAAAAGAAACTCTGTCAACTGTTGATTTCGATGGTGGAGGATACTCTGATGTATATAGCCACAATAGTTATCCTCATTTCAGTCCTTTCAAATTGGATTTCAGAGCAGTGTTTGGTTTCAAAAGCTTCCATGTATTCTTTCAAACAGGTTTGGTAAGTATGTTGGATAGAGTGGATGCATATCCCTATCGTATAGGTATGATGATTTCGCTATAGCATAGCTAAACAGATAAATATTATAAAAACAGAATAAGTAAATAGGATATAAAATGAAAAGAATAACAATATTAGTAGTTTTACTATTGGCAACGTTGCATATAGCTGATGCACAAGAAGAACAAAAATCTCGTACCATAAGTTTGACTTATGGATATATCGGATATGGTTTTGCACAAGGTGAATCTATAATTGGTAATTCATCTATTCCAATCCGGCTTGCTACAGGAAGTACAATTATGCTGGATGCCGATATTTGGAGGATAAATAAATATCTTACTGCAGGATTTTATGTAGGATTAGGATCTGGATACTATGAAGACCTTAGTGAATCATATGGCAATCCTATGAATCCATTGTATGATATATCTACTGTAGTTTCTGTTCGTTATGGCCTTTCTGCTAATTTACATTTGTTGCCATTGATGGGTATGGATATCAATAAAATTGATTTATCAATAAAAGGACGTTTTGGAGGATATTGGACATTATATAAAACTATTCAGCCGGAGTATAGTGTAGGCATATCATTTGCATATTATCCCATCAAACGATTGGGTATAGTGCTGGAAAACAACTGGGGTAAATATGCTTACTCACATTCTTCCGCTATAATGGTAGACGGAAATTGCAGGTTTGATATACAGATTCTAAGCCTAAACAAATATACAGACTAATGAAAAGAGGTGGTTTAAGAGTAGTGTTTTGTGCAATGGTAGTAGGGTTGATGACATTTGTAATAGGTTGTCAAGACCCAATAGAAAAGGAGAATATCAGTAAATACGATGTTATAGACTATAAATGGCACCTTACTATGTTTGTGGATGTTGCTAATAACAACCAGAAACTGCCATTGCAAAACTCCGAAAATGTATATTGGATAAAGTTTTTGAACGATGAAGAATTTGAAGGTCATTCGTATTCTAATAACATACAAGGTAGCTATAGAATGGATATTGATACACGTTCGCTTTGCTTCCTAAACATTGGAGGTACAGAAGTGTACGAACTTTATGATGGCGATAAGTTTTTGAATCTTTTATCGGTGGTGCAAAACTTCCATGTTTCGGGCGATACTCTAAGACTGCTTTACAACAATAAAATGAATTATTTACAGTTTGAAAAATTAGATTAAACAACATAAAAAACATAGATAGAAATGAAGAAAGCATTAGTAATATTTGGGATAATAATAACAATAGCTACTACAAGTCTTGCACAAAGAGCTATTGGTTTAAGATTTGGAACACAATTGGCAAGTTCAATAGGTGCTGAGCTATCTTACCAACAACCATTGAACAATAATCGTTTGGAGATAGACTTCGGTGCCGCCGGAGGATTTTCAATAGGAAGTGATGATTATAATTCTTTTTCATTGTCTCTTACAGCTGCATATCAATGGAAGTTTAATATTGTAAATGGCTTTAATTGGTATGTAGGTCCTGCAGCATCGGGTGGTTTGTATTTTGTTCATTACGATAAAACTTTTGAAGGTCCTACATTGGGATTAGGTGGACAATTGGGTATAGAATACGACTTTTCTGCCAAAGGAGTTCCACTTCAAGTAAGTTTAGATACACGCCCAATGTTCAACCTATTAAGTCCGCAAGAGGCAAGAGGATATAATGTTAGTGCATGCTTGAGTTTGCGTTATACATTTTAGGGATAAGGTTATTAATAAACAAATTATATAGAAAACATGAGAAAGTTAAATTTGAAAAACAAAGTATTATTTACAATTGTAGTAGCTATGGTAGGCGTAGCTGTAATAAGTTGTAAAGATGATAATGACCTTGATGATAAATCGGTCAAGATAAGTAATGTGTATAATTCCGGTTGTATGGGAAGTGCATACTCGCCAGATCAAAATTCCAAAGATGGCGAAAGTGAAGACTCGTTCAACGTATACAACGATGGAAAAACAGTGTTTATATCGCACAACAACAGAGTTGTTTTCTGTGGATACGATAGTATAAGTGTTTCCATCAACGTTGCCAACGATACCATTTGGGTGAAAGAGATAGAAATGGGAGGGGTAACCAACTGTATGTGTTTGGCAAATACGTCGTATCAGATAAACAATCTGCCTTCGGGTGAATATACTTTGCTGATAAGGCTTTGCGAAAATGATTACTACAACCCCGAAGTTTGCGGACCGGTAAAATATCAAACAACAGTGAATTTATAATCAATATAATAATATACATTGAATAGATGAAAAAAGTAATTATACTATTGTCGAGTGTACTATTAACTATTGGTGCAATGGCTCAGAACGATGACATAAAGGAAATGAAAAAATATACATTAGAATGCTTGTATGGAAGAACAACTCTGATTAATTATCCTACAATATCAATGTTTAGAAAAGATATTCCCTCATATAGTGATATGAACGTATATATCAATATACTATACAATACTAAAGAAAATTTTAGTTGGGAATTATCTGCATCTACAGCTATATTCGACATCCCCCATGAAGGAAATCCTATCACTTCTGAGACATTTGGATATTTGAAACTTTCTATGGGAGGAAGGTTGAAATATTCTGTAACCAATAATTTGGGTATGTATTTAAGTCTAAGATATGGTTTACTTACTACTCAAAATAATTGGAAAACAGTAGTAACTGAACCAGAAAATATAAATAAAACTATAGGAATGTCTGCTGATATATTTATGGGTGTGAAGTATATAGTTGAAAAAGAACATTATGTTACATTTGGAATAGGTATACCTATTGGATTATATGATTTTCAAGGAGGTCTTAGGGATGGAAAGAGTTTTGAAGGATATTCCATAATGCTTGGCTTTGGAATATAAGACACTAATAATGAGTTTTATTATGAGTATTATTAAAGTCATACTTAAAATATATTTAAGTATGACTTTTCTGTTTTTATGCCCCTTGGGTTATTAGATGTCAAAAGTCCTAGGTTTACAACCTAAAAGTCCCATACTTAACACCTCTAAGTATGGGACTTTTGCCCCGTAAACCTAGGACTTACAACTATTATTCCACATATATAAGCAAACCTTTCAAGTATTCTCCTTCGGGGTGATATATGCTTATGGGGTGATCTATGGCATGTGGAAGATGTTTGATAATTCTTACTTTTCTATTAGCATTTGCAGCAGATGTAAACACCATTGTTTGAAAATCTTCACGACTTACAGCCTGCGAACATGAGAAAGTGAATATCAATCCCCCAGGTTTTATCTTTTCTATGGCACGCTGATTTATATTTTTATAGCCTTTAAGTCCTTGCTGTAGGCTACGATGGTTTTTGGCAAAAGCCGGAGGATCTAGTATTATTATATCGTAATTATTATCTATATAAGATAGATATGGCAATACATCTAAAGCAACACTTTTATGTCTTGCTTCGTTGAAGTTGAGCTTTACATTGCGGTCGCATAGGGAAATAGCTTTCTTTGAAATATCCACAGTTTCGACATATTCGGCATTTCCTCTCAAAGCACTTAACGAAAAACCTCCTGTATATCCAAAAGTATTGAGAACTCTTTTGCCAGCCGACAGAGAGCGAACCAATGCACGGTTTTCGCGTTGATCAATGAAAAAACCAGTCTTTTGACCTTCGTAAAAGTTGATAATAAATTTATTTTCATCTTCTTTTATCTCCCATTCTTCAGGATTTGCACCCCAAATGTATCCATCAGTAGTGTTACCCGAAGGTAAGGTGGAGGAACTTTTATCAAAAACGGCTACAACTTTATCACCTAAAAGCTTTGTGATTACATTTGTAAACATATCAAAATTCCGATACATTCCTTTGGAATGTGCTTGAAGAACAACTATTCCATTATAGTAATCAGCAATAAGTCCGGGCATAAAGTCACCTTCTCCGTTTACAAGTCTAAACACATTTGTATTGGGATTATCAAAAAATCCAAACCGTATAC
>JAFWBF010000132.1 GCA_017507285.1 Bacteroidales bacterium
GAGCACCTAGTATAAGGTCGGTCTTGGCATCGATAATAATCTTGATAAACCCATCGCGGCTACCTGCAGCAGTAGCTTTGCCACTGGCTGTGAATGGGAACTTGCCTACCAATATTTCGTAGCCTGCTTCTTTGGCAGCCTTTTCGGTCATACCTACCGATGCTACTTCGGGAGTGGTATAGGTACAGCCGGGTATGTTTTTATAGTTGACCGGAGTCGGGTCTTGGCCGGCAATCTTTTCAACACATACCAGGGCTTCGGCCGATGCCACGTGGGCCAATGCAGGACCGTGAACCACATCGCCAATAGCGTAATAGCCTTCTACGTTGGTGCGATAGTAGTCGTCAACAACTATCTTTGTACGTTCTACTTCTATTCCTACTTCTTCCAATCCGAGGTCTTCCAAGTTGGTAATAACACCTACAGCCGAAAGTACTATATCGGCATCCACCACTTCGGTACCTTTTTTGGTTTGGATAGTTACATGGCATACGTCGCCATCAATATCCACTTTCTCTACCGACGATGACGTCATCACCTTCATACCCATCTTGCGGAACGAGCGGCTTATTTGGGCCGAAACGTCGTCGTCTTCGTTAGGAACGATGTTTGGCATAAATTCTACCAATGTAACTTGTACACCTATTGATTGATAGAAGAAAGCGAACTCGCTACCTATAGCACCCGAACCTACCACTACCATCGTTTTTGGCAACTGGGGCAAAGTCATGGCTTGGCGATAGCCTATTATCTTTTTGCCGTCTTGAGGAAGGTTTGGAAGGTTGCGCGAGCGAGCACCAGTGGCTATAATAATGTGGTTGGCTTCGTATGTTGCCACTTCTCCTTCGGCATTAGTTACCTCAACTTTTTTGCCGGGTTTTACCTTTCCGGTACCGGCTATAACATCTACTTTGTTCTTTTTCAACAAAAACTGTACGCCTTTGCTCATCGTATCGGCCACTCCGCGGCTGCGAGCCACCATGGCTTCCAAATCCGGAGTGATGGGCTGAGCAGCCACACCGTAGTTTGCTGCATGCGATACATAGTTATACACTTGAGCGCTCTTCAAAAGAGCTTTGGTAGGAATACAACCCCAATTAAGGCATATTCCGCCCAAATTTTCACGTTCAACAACGGCAGTTTTAAATCCCAACTGTGCCGATTTTATGGCAGCTACATAGCCTCCCGGGCCGCTACCTATTACTATAACATCGTAATTCATTGTATTATATTTTATTTATTTTCTTGCTTTACCATTGTAATAATCTATTCCAACGACAGTTTCACAATACAACGCATTGTTCAAACTGCCTGCAAATGTACATAAAAATTTCGACTTTAACATGTGTGCTCATACTATTTTTTACACACGCCATGCCCTGACAAGCCTCGATAACCTCGCAATGCGTTCAACTATGTCGCAATTTTTTATCTCAAAGTACTCTCCACTGCCTTTATCCTATCGTCGATATCTATCATATTTATCAAACTGAATCCTCCCTGAAAGTCGGCAAAATCGTCCTTCAACTTACGAACAGCCTTTTTGGCATTGGCCATCTTTTGCCTTAATGCTGCAGCCTCTGTACAACAGTTATTTTGGGGGACAGGAACTTCTTTTGCTCTCTGTTCCAACTTAGAATAGTCGGCTTTCAAATTCTCGTAATCGACATTCAATGCAGTGTATTTAGCTTCCAGCTCGGAATACTGAGCTTTCAAGCTTTCCAATTCGGCAGTCTTATCTTCGGCACATGCCGACATCAAAACCACTGCAACAAACATTAAACATATTTTTCTCATATAATATAGTATTTATAAATAAACATTCTTTTCTTGCAACAAGTCAGTCGTTTTCTGAATTAGTTTTCCTATAACGTGGATGATATTCACGTATTGTTTTACGCAAATAAGAACGCGAAACATGGGTATATATTTCTGTAGTTGTGATTGATGAATGGCCCAACATATCCTGTACGGCACGCAGGTCGGCACCATTTTGTACAAGTTCTGTGGCAAAACTATGTCGCAAACTATGTGGACTTACGGTCTTGTGTATACCGGCTTTTTCCACTGCCTTTTTGATTATCATAAAGACATATACCCTCGAAAGTTTTGTTCCACGATGATTGAGAAAAACATAGTTTTCGTTTCCCGGCTTGACAGATATCTGTGTACGTACTAGGGATATATAGTTTTCCAACAGCTTTATGGCTCTTGAGTTGATAGGCACCCACCGCTGTTTATTTCCCTTGCCTGTTATAAGCAGGCACTCCTCATCCAAATACAACTGAGACAAAGTAAGTTCCACCAACTCCGACACACGCAGTCCACAACCATACAAAACTTCGATAATTACAGTATTTCTAGCTTCGTCGGGCTTGCTATTGTCAAGTGTAGCCAACATCCTGTCGATCTCGGCATTACTAAGTACATCAGGAAGTTTTCGCGTTGTGCGAGGCACATCAAGCAAATCGGCAGGATTTTCCTGTATAGCATCTTCCACAAGCAAATACTTAAAAAACATTCTTATCCCCGATATCATACGACACTGTGTAGTCAAAGCTATTTCGGTTGTATTCAAGTCTTTCAGAAAATCTTGCAAATCGGTAAGTTTTATCTCCTCAGGCAAAAGCCCCACCTTACGTGAATATTCCGAAAGATACGACACATCATGTATATATGCATCTATAGAGTTTGGCAAAAGACCTTTCTCCAATTTTAGAAACATTTCAAAGTCATGTATAGTCCTATTCCACACAAGTACAATATCCTTTTCCATATCTTTCAAAATTTTTTAGTTACCTTTCTTTAGTTTTTCTACAGGCGAAAGATTCACCTTTGTCATTCTCCTAGCTATTAGTGCTGTACGTTTCTTGAAATAAGGGGTTGCTTTATGCGGATTGCGTTTGAGCGGACTAGGCAATGTAACTGCTAGCTGTGCAGCCTCGTTTCGTGTAAGTTTCTTTGCCGACTTTCCAAAATAATGCTGTGCTGCAGCTTCGCATCCATAAATACCATCGCCAAACTCTACAATATTGAGATACACTTCCATTATTCGCTCCTTACTCCACATCAGTTCTATCAACACCGTGAAATAAGCCTCAAAAGCCTTACGCAAATAAGTTCTATGGTGTGGCAAAAAAGCATTCTTTGCCGTCTGCATCGATATGGTGCTACCACCACGTATACGTCCGTTGGTATTCGATTTGTTTTCTTCGTAACTCTTCTTTATTTGTTCCAAATCAAAACCATTATGTTCCATAAACTTACCATCTTCTGCAGCCACAACAGCATTTATCAGATAGGGCGATATGTCTTCGATATCCACATAATCACGTTTAAACCTCAAAGGCCTATTGTCATCAATTGCCTGCTGAAAAAATCGTTTTACCATCAATGGCGTAAGTGGAGGTTCGACAAACTTGTACAGCAAAGTAAAAAACAAACTTATGCCAATAAAAACAAGGATAAGTTTTGATACAAACCTTAGCATTCTTCTCATCAGAGGTTTCTTTGTGGTACTAGTTTGTCTACCCATACAATAACATATATAATATCTTATACAAAAAAAGAAGGCGAAGAACAAATCTTCCCCTTCAATAAATTTGAAGACAAAATAATTATCTATTTGTAGTATTCATAAATTCTGTCTATTATCATCACAGGATATATCTCACCTTTTTCTACTGCAAATTCAACCTTTTCTATCCAATTGCCATAATCGTCATACTTATAGCTAAACATCTGAACAGTAACGATTGGCTCTTCATCGTCGTAATAATCAAAAGTGGTTTGAGTTGTTACTTCACCATGATCATCGTATTCAAAAAATACTTCCTGCACTTTGGTATCTGTTCTATCGTATACAGTGGAAACCCATAAATGACCATCATCGTAATATTTATACACCTCTCTACGTCTCACATCATTATGTCGGTCGTTATATGAACGTTGCGATACTACACCATCTTTATCATAACTTACGTGCATTCTGTTTTCCAAATCCATCTCTTGGTCGTAGGTTATAACTTCCACCAACTGATTTGCAGGATTGAAAGAATAATATGTTCTACCTATCACCGAGTCTTGAGGATCTATTGCTTGATCGAGAGATATATTTCCAATACCATCTCTTTTATGCCGAATACGAAATATTAATTCTTCTTCGCCTGTAAAATATTTTACATCTATTTTCTTTCCCGATCTCTCATAACGTATCTGAGAACTTTCCAATTTTAAAGTTTTCTCGGGGTTTGTTTGAGTTCCAAAAGCCTCATACAACACTTCTGTTATTTTTTTAACAGGTCCTTTATATCCATCATATTCAACATCCGGTTTTAGCACAGGAACCTGTGCAAAAGTTATAAATGAGCCGGATAAAAACACTGCCAACGCTACCTTTAATTTCATATCAGTCTGTTTATATGTTATATATATAGTTTAATTCTATTATTTTTATTTTTCAAAGGTACAAAAAAAGTTTGAATCAACAATAGTATTCTATCTTTTTTTATCTAAAGGGAATGTTTCATCACTTTTTTTATCCTTATTATCCCCCTTCAACCATTTTGAATTTACAAAAAATCCTTCTCCGGGTTTGGCTGTTGAATAACTATGCACTTTACCCTCCGGATTTATCAGCATAAAATGTGGATACGAACGTACACCAAACATATCCAACATCTTGTAATTATTATCAAAATGTAGCCACGTCCATTTGTTGTATTTTGTGCCGTTCTTTGAATTCTTCAAAAAATGATAAAGTTTTTGAAACTCTCTATCACATGATATCGTAACAAACTCCATATTGCTACTCTTTGTAACACTATCGTGCAAGAATGCCAATGTTTCAATCTCACATATCGAATGTACTTCAGATACTCTTACAAAACTCAAATAAATCCATTTGCCTTTAAAATCAGCTAGCGATATCATCTCCTTATCCACATTAGGTAATCTGAATTCTGGAAGCTCTACCTCTTTCGAAACCTCTGTAAAAGTATTTAGTATATTGCGAGCTATAACTCTATGTTTAGGAAACTTGCTTTCATTTTCAAATCTCTTAAGCATCTCCACAACCATTTTATGATTGTAACAATCGTTATAATAAGATTCTTGCAAGGCTTTCAACGCAACCAGCTCTCTCAACTGTTCATGTTGCAATATAGGATCTATACCTATAGAGTCTAGATACTTAAACAAATCGCCCTCATCTACCCATCGAGACAAGGTTTCAATAGGCAACTGCTTCGTACCTCGTGATATATAATTTGAAAAAAAGCTATTAAACAATGATGTGTATCCCTCATCATCATATTGGATTAGCTGCCCTTTAAAATATTCATCAGCTATCTTTTTTGGAGGCTGCAATCGCAAAAGGTACTGCAATTCGGCTATCTTATGCTTCTTATAACTGATAAAAAATTGATTCTCACTATCACTCCAAACATTATTCAACGCTGTTAACATTGTATCTATCCTCTTTGCATCCTTCTTGAATCGGAAATCCAAAAACATTCTATATTTCAATATCATTTCCGATTCAACACTATCAAATGCCGATATCTGGTAATTCAAATCATCATCGGCCAACCCAATAAACTCTACGGGCAATGCAACAGGATTTTGATATACATTCATTTTCTCATCTATATTCCACTTGAATTCGTGAATAACAAGCTCATAGTCCTTTCCCGGTTCAACAAAGAAAGACTGCGAATAATTCTCTATTTGGATAAACACCAATGTAGGGTATTTCACAGTGAAAGCAAACTCGAAAATTTGATTATCACCTATCTTGTAAGAATCCAACAACAGTTCCTGCTTGGAAAATTTATCGGCATCTTTGTATATTTCTATAGTTTTGCCTTTTGCATTAATGGTTTTACCTTTCACAGAAACATTCTGCGAAGCTATAGTAAGAGTGCAAACCATCAATAACACTACTGCTATCAGTCTTTTCATTTTATTACAGTTTTTTGTTTATATTTCATCTATTTACTATCAAGCCCTTTGGCGAAATCGAAGAGCGTAGGATAACAGTAGTCCACCAAATGCGGATACTGCCTTGCCATTTCCGGATTATCACCCACTAGCACAGTTGTCATTCCGGCATTTTTGCCAAACTTCATATCGCTAAGGCTATCGCCAACCATTACCGAACGACGAAACCTTATTTCGGGAAAATCCTTTTTGGCATTCAAGGCCATACCTATATTAGGTTTGCGATAGAAACTATGTTCGCTCTCTAACCATGGCGAGAAATAAACCTTATCAATCCGACCTCCGTTTTCCGACACCTTTTTCAAAAACACATTGTGCACCTCTGTCAAATCGTCTTCCGTCATCAAGCCCTTGCCTATGCCCTGCTGATTGGTAACAATTACTATCCTACCAAAAACAACCGAAAACATCTTCAATGCTTCCAACACCCCATTGATAATTACAAACTCATCCGGTTTTGTAACATAATTACCTATTATTCGTTCATTGAGGACCCCGTCTCTATCCAAAAAGAGTGTATATCCGGCAAAATCACGCATAGTTTTTATTTTTCTTCCTTATCGTTGCTCAACAATTCTTTTTCTATAAGATAGGTGTTTCGCGTAGGAGAATTTCTACCCATTAGTTCGGCCAAAAAGCCTGTTACAAAAAGTAGCGTTCCAAGCACTATACACAACAATGCCAAATAGAAGTAAGGACTGTCTGTTATCAATCGCATAGGTACTTGGTTTGACAAAGCTATAAGTTTTTGTACTCCCAAGACTATCACAGATATCAAGCCCAACAAAAAGAAGACGCTTCCTATAAGGCCGAAGAAATGCATAGGTTTTTTGCTAAACTTGGAGATAAACATTATAGAAAACAAATCCAAGTAACCATTGATAAATCTATCCAACCCGAACTTGGTTACTCCAAATTCCCTCTTACGATGTTGAACCACCTTTTCGCCTATTTTTGTAAATCCTGCCCATTTGGCTATTACAGGTATATAACGGTGCATCTCGCCATACACTTCTATACTTTTCACCACATCCTTGCGGTAGGCTTTCAGCCCACAGTTGAAGTCATGCAGTTTTATGCCGCTCATTTTTCGAGTGGTGGCATTAAACAATTTCGAAGGCAGGTTCTTTGCCAACTTCGAATCATAACGTTTTTTCTTCCAGCCCGACACCAAGTCATAGCCTTCTTCCTTTATCATTCGATATAGTTCGGGTATCTCGTCGGGGCTGTCCTGAAGGTCGGCATCCATAGTTATAACCACATCACCTTGTGCGTGTGTAAAACCTACGTTCAAGGCAGCCGATTTACCATAGTTACGTCTAAACTTAACGCCCTTATAAGCAGGATTTTCCTTCGAGAGGTTTTCTATTACTTCCCACGATTTGTCCTTACTACCATCATCAACCATTATCACTTCGTAGGAAAATTTATGTTCGGTCATTACCCTTGTTATCCACTCGGCCAAGTGTGGCAACGATTCATCTTCGTTGAATAAGGGCACTATTATAGATATATCCATTATATAATTTATTTTATTTCTATGTTTATTATTTCTTTTGTCGTACTACATTCTTTTGTGTTCTTAGCAACAAGGCTACTATAAACGATGTCATAAACGATGTTACTACCGTAAGTATTCCTCCCCAGATACTTAGATAAGGAACCGTGGTCAGATTCTTTATATTTTCTATCTGCTTATTCATATCCTCTGTTGTACCTTGCCAATTATTGATATAAATATGTTCTTGAGTATCTATATAACGTTGTACCAATTCGGTATCTATACAGCTGCCATAGTACCATATAAATAAACCGTATATAGCACCTGCCACTACTCCTATTCCCAAATTGAGAATATAAATCTCTTTGAAGAAGATATTTCCACAATACAACTTCTTGCGATACAAATAGGTAAACACAAACATACAAAGAAACAATATGACATTGTCGGTCCATGTTGATGGGGTATCCATCGGGTAGGTAAGCCAATAACGAAACAGCACCGAGAAACTCATTATCAACCCGGTGTAAAGTCCGTAAAGCAACCATCCCTTTTTGTAATTGCCATATATTTCTGATTCGTAACGTTTTATCAATCCCATATCTTTCAGTCTTTAGTTTGCAAAATTACATCTTTTTTCACAATAAATCAACATCTTGTCCCGTATTGGAATAAATATTTTCCACAATAGTTCTTCCCGAATCGATATTGCTGTAATATTTTTGAAAGAAAACCTCTCTGCGTTGCAACTCTTCGGCCTTAAAATCAACGGTAAAAAGGTCTTCCAGCTTTGCCACCAAATCCGAGGGTTTGTCAAACAGTATGCACAAGTTTCCAAGGTTTGTCCCCTCTACCATTGTTTCGTTTACCACACAGAAGCGCCCGTTGAAAAGGGAGTTTAATAGTTTTAGTTTCAAACCCGTACTTTGCTTGGTGAGCAAAAGATTTACATGAGCATTTTGAACAAGGTTTGTCATCTCGTTGTCTGAGGGGTTTTTGATCAGCTCTATGTTGGCATAGTTTGAGAGCAGCCTTTCCAAATGCTTTGGCGGATTGAGGCCTGCTACCTTAAGTGTAAGCGACGTATGGGCAAAGACCTCTTTGGCCAAATACTTGACAGCATCGTAGTTTTCCGGCACCGACAGCTGTCCATGAAAAAGCACGTATGTTCCCGATCCTACCTTGCTACACACATTGTTTTGGCGAAGCGATGGCGGCAAAAGATGTACATTCCTATACCCGGCCGAAAAATATTCCATATCCTTTGGGGTGATGGCAAATATGCCGGTGGCTTTTGAGAGCACGGCCTCGAACCTACGCAGGCGTGGCACCTCGAGCTTCAGATAAAGCTTTTTCAGCCAATTTGTTTCCACCTTCGAGAGGCCGCTGTAGTAGTCGTGTTCCACATTGTGCATCCTTACATACATCCTACGGCCTTTCAGCCTCGGCTCGTTGAGCAGCATGCAGCAGTGGAGCCCTTCGATAAAGATGGGATAGGTGTCCTTTGCAAGATTATCTGCCAGTTGCTTGGAACAACGACTGTTGACTATATAAGGCAAACGGCTGAACATTTTGCCAAAACCTTCGGCCCTATCGTAATAATCGACCGAAAAGCAAAGGTTGTCCAGCTCCTTTGGGTGGCAATGGTTTCGGCCGTATTCGTAGCAGTGGAGGTGTATCTTCAGACCACATTCCGACAGGTATTTGATACGATAAAACACGTCGATAACTCCGCCATAATTGGCAGGAAAAGGAATGTCGAACGATATTATATGTAGATGTTTTTCGCTGTCGGTCATGGTAGTTTATTGTATTTCAACGGTCAATCCATCGTAGGCCAAGAAGACATTTTCCGGCAGGCTGCGGCTCACCCGGTCGTAAAAGCCCATCTCGTGGCTCATGTGGGTAAGGTAAGCCTTTCGGGGTTTGAGAATCTCTATCACCTCCAGGGCTTCGGCCAGAGAGAAGTGCGAGAAATGTTTTTCCTGTCTAAGGGCGTTTATCACCAGCACATCCATATCTTTAATCTTGTCCAGCTCGGCAGGAGCTATATAGTTGGCATCGGTCAGATAAGCAAACCTTCCCATCCTATAGCCCAGTATAGGCATATCTTTGTGCATGGCCTCGATGGGCACCACCTTGGTATTGCCTATTTGGAAAACCGAAGTTCCGCTTACCTCTATAAGGTTGGCTTCGGGCAAGCCGGGATATATGTGGCGGTCAAATATATAGGCATAGTCGCGACGTATGGCCTCGATGGCGTTGGAGCGGGCATATATGTCTATGGCACTTTGCTGATAATAGTTGTAGGGGCGTATGTCGTCGATACCGGCCACATGGTCGCGATGGGCATGGGTTACAAGTATGGCATCGAGGTGCGAAACATCGTTGCGCAACATCTGCTCGCGAAAGTCCGGCCCGATGTCGATAAGTATGTTCTTGTCGCCAACCGACACGAGTGCCGACGTACGCAAGCGCTTATCTCTGGCATTTGCCGACTTGCACACCGGACATTTGCAACCTATTATAGGTATACCTTGACTTGTTCCCGTTCCTAAAAAAGTTACTTTCATTTACCTACACATTTTATTTTGTCAGATACCACATATAACCTCTTTTTCAAAAAAAAATTGCATTGCCGCCATTATTTTGTGTTTTCCCACACTCCATGCTCCTTCCTTTTCTTATCAACATCCTTGTTTTCAATCCTTTTTGGTCCACATTCGGAAAGGGTGTTGCCGTTGTTCGAAAAGGGTGGTTGCCGTTGTTCGGAAAAGGTGGTTGCCGTTGTTCGGAAAGGGTGGTTGCCGTTGTTCGAAAGAGGTGGTCTCCTCATGGCATGAGCAGATATTGCTCATGCCATGAGGAATACTTGCTCATGGCATGAGGAACACTTTCTCATGGCATGAGGAGGCCACCTACTCCGAACATCGTTCACCACCATTTCCGAACGTCGACCACCAGGTTTTCCGAACATCGACCACCACCATTTCCGAACACCGACGGTAGCAACTCCGAACACCGACGGCAGAAGCTGCAAACATTGGCAACAAAGAGTGCGAAGAGCGTAGGCAAATAGTGCGAAGAGCGTAGGCAAAGAATGACGTAAGGTGCCGACGGCAGGAAAGTTTTTTTTTGCAGAATATTGCAAAGCAAATAGACTAAAATAAGAGTCTCTGCGTTATAACGTCTGAATTTTTATAACACACAACTTTTGAAACATACAACCAAAATATTAATATTCGTTGCATTGCTATCGGCCACCGGGCTGTTGCCTGCTCAGATTCAAAACCTTTCAAATTTCGATAAGAATAGGCTGCACTACGGCATTGCGATGGGATACATGCAATCAAAATTCACCGTAAGGTATACCGATGACGATGCCATTCGCGAAAACATTCAAGGGGTACGGTCGTACTACATACCCGGCTTTCACCTTTCCATTATTGGCGATTTGCGTATCAACGAGTTTCTTAACCTAAGGCTTATTCCCGGCATATCATTTTTGGATCGCAACCTGAGCTACGCCCTTTCGGACGATTACCTTGCCACTTCGCATCTGCTGGACAAGGAGCGCATGGTAGAATCGGTATACGGCGATTTGCCGTTGGAGCTGAAAGTTAGAGCAGTACGATGGCGAAACTTTCGCCCGTATGTGATTGGCGGTATTAGATACGGCTTTGACTTTGCTTCGCTAAAAAACAACAAAAACGAAAACGACAAGTCGATAATACGCTTGGCTTCGAGCGACTTTGGCTACACCGCCGGCGTTGGGTTCGACTTTTATTTCCCTTATTTCAAATTTGCAATAGAGCTAAAGATGAGTTTTGGGCTTAACGAGCTGAAAATACCCGACGAGACCTACTACACACGGTCTTTCGAAAGCATCAAATCCCGAATATTCACCCTAAGCATCACCGTTGAAGGATAATAATCAAGTATGAAAACCATTGTAGAATTAGTGCTAGACCCCGAACAATATCTTATTGAAAAACGATTTCATCAGGCTGTAGCCAACCGGCTGAACATAACCGACAACGAGCTGAACCACGTGCAGGTGCTGCGACGGTCGATAGATTCGCGACGGTCTAAAATCAAATACCACGTTACGGCCGAAGCCTATACCCATCACGACCAATATCGGAAGCCGCAGCCACAACCACAATACAAGAATGTGGAACAGGCCGAACCCGTGATAATAGTAGGTGCCGGACCGGCAGGCCTCTTTGCCGCACTACGTGCGTTGGAGCTTGGCTACAAACCCGTTATATTAGAACGGGGCAAAAACGTTCGCGACCGCAAATACGACATTGCCCGCCTGGCCAAGGAGGGAATCGTAAACCCGAACTCCAACTGGTGCTTTGGCGAAGGCGGCGCCGGAACTTTCTCGGACGGCAAGCTATACACACGCTCTACCAAGAGGGGCGATGTGGGCGATGTGCTGAACAAACTTATAGAACATGGTGCCGACGAACAGATACTTATAGACGCACATGCCCATATAGGCACCGACCGCCTTTCGGTGATAATAGCCCACATACGCGAAACCATCGAGAGCTACGGCGGTGTATACCTTTTTGAAACACAGGTTACCGACCTAGTGCTTGATGGCAACAAGGTGGTGGGGGTGCGTACCGCCGGGGGCAACAGCTACAACGCCACTGCCGTAATACTTGCCACCGGCCATTCGGCACGCGATATATACGAACTTTTTGCCCGCAAAGGTTGGGCCATCGAGGCCAAACCCTTTGCTATGGGTGTAAGGGTCGAACACCCTCAAATGCTTATCAACAGCATACAATATCACAGCGAGAACTACTCGCCCCTACTACCGCCGGCCACCTACAGCATGGTTACACAAGTGGAAAACCACGGGGTATTCTCGTTCTGCATGTGCCCGGGAGGAATTATAGTGCCGGCCGCCACCGATAGTGAACAGCAGGTGGTAAACGGCATGTCCAACTCGCGCCGAAACTCGCCCTACGCCAATTCGGGCATAGCCGTTACGGTGGATATGGCCGATGTGCCGGAATATTCCAAATATGGTGCCTTGGCATTGCTACGTTTTCAACAAGATGTGGAACGCACAATGTACACCGCCGCCGGCAACAGCATCAAAGCCCCAACCCAACGCCTCAACGACTTTTGCAACGGACGGGCCTCGAAGCGGATAAACAAAAGCTCGTACATGGCAGGCTGCACCGAAGCACCGCTACACGAGCTGTTGCCAAACTTTGTGGTAAAAGCACTGCAGCAAGGTTTTCGCAACTTCGGACAAAAGATGCGAGGCTTCTACACCGAGGCGGCCAACGTATTGGGAGTAGAAAGCCGCACTTCCAGCCCTGTACGCATACCGCGCAAGGACAACTACGAGCACATACAGCTCTGCAACCTCTACCCCTGCGGCGAGGGTGCCGGATATGCCGGAGGGATAATGTCTAGCGCCATCGATGGTATCAACTGCATGAACGCCATTGCTCGGAAAGCCGAGTAGAACTATATAAGGCAATAAAAAGAAAAGGCTTCGACCGCACGGTCGAAGCCTTTTTAGCTACAATATAATATATACCTACTATTTCAATGCCTCAACGATGGCAGCTTCGATGGCTTCGCCACGAAGGTCGCGAGCCAATATAGTGCCGTCTTTTCCGATAAGCATTATTTGAGGAATGCCGTTTACGCCATAAGTATCGGTAGCCACCTTGGTAGTATCGGCAAGTTGCAGCCATGTCATATTCATGGTTTCTATAGCCTTTTGTTGAGCTTCCGGTTTGTCCCAAACATTAAGACCTATAACCACTAAACCCTTGTCGGCATATTTTTTGTGCATTTCGGCAATGTTAGGAATCTCCTCACGGCAAGGACCACACCACGAAGCCCAAAAGTCTATCAAAGCCACTTTACCATCGATATGTTGGCTAAGTTTGGTAGCAGTCATAGCTTCGCCTTCCAGCAAATCAAGGTCGGTATAAGGCTTGCCCACGGATGTCTTTTCAAGCTTACGCAAACCGTCCAACATTTTTACAGTAAGAGAAAAATTTGACACTATAGGAGTAGCACCTACCAACATCGAATCAACTTGGGAAGCAGTAATATCTTTCAAATTGCTTTTTGTTCCTATAAGACAATAAAAGGCATAGGCTCCAACTATGTTATCGGTGTTTTCTTTATACGTTTTTTCATAAGCAGCAAGTGCTTTGTCTTTACGTATATGGTACAGACTATCATACTTAGCTTTTAAAATATCAAGTTCTTCACCCGAAGAAGTTGACATATATTTGTATAATTCACTTATAGCATCCGATTCTTCTTTGCCTGCGAGTAACATTTGTGTAAAGGATTCGTTTTGTGGCGTTCCCAATACTTGTCTTTTATCAAAGTCTATAAGAATAGTACCGTTTTCTAATACGCATTCTATCACTTTAACTTCGGTTTCGCTTTTCAAAGCACAAACTGTGGCTACTATAGGATTATCCAATTCGCCTTTAAAGGTAAATGTACCATTAACAATCACTGTCGTATCTAAGTTCTCTAACTCGTCGTTTTCGGCATTAAAGAGGTAAACATTTGCACCTTCGAAAGTTTCGTCGGCAAGTTTTCCCTCAATGGTATATTTGACTTTGGAATCACTACATCCGACTATTGCAATAAGAGAAATAGGCAATACAATCCACTTCAATAAGTTTATTCTTTTCATCTTATAACCGTTCTATATGATTATTCTAGATTGTAATGATATTCTATATTATTTCAATGCCTCAACGATGGCAGCTTCGATGGCTTCGCCACGAAGGTCGCGAGCCAATATAGTGCCGTCTTTTCCGATAAGCATTATTTGAGGAATGCCGTTTACACCATAAGTATCTGTAGCC
>JAFWBF010000133.1 GCA_017507285.1 Bacteroidales bacterium
GCCAAATGGATGCTTACCGAAAGTATAGACCCCAATGGTAATACCGTACGCTACTACTATGAAGTAACCACTCCACAAAACCAATATCCGTTAGGAAAAACCATATATCCGTCGTCCATAGAATATACGGGACATTATGATGGAAACACATACACCGATGGTAAATACGAAATACGTTTTAATCGCCAAGGTATAGTACGCGACGATATCATAACATCGTGCAACTACGGTTTCGAAGAAGTGATAGATGCCATACTATGCAACGTAACAGTGGCGTATGAGGATAAACCATTCAGACTGTATCACTTTTATATGCACAACAACGGAAATACTCTACACAAAACAATGCTGAATAAAGTCAGCATGATAGATTCGCTTTCATGCGGAACAGATGTGCTTTCCATTATTGCAAACGACTATTGTACCACTACAACTTTCCAAAATCCGAATATTATTTGCACCACTCTTGTAGGTAGTAATTCAATGGGGAATTATCTTGCTGATAAGATTATTTATGGCGAAGTTTCACATACCTTTGATTACAAAACATCGCCGGATAAAATATTTAGTGAAACTGTTACAACAATTAGTGGTTTAAATGATGTAGGGCTTTCCATGCCTGAAAAGTTAAAAGGAGCCACAGGATATGGTGTAACGGAGTTGGGTCTTAGCAGCGGAAGCGGATGGAATGTAGGCGGTGGACTAAATGTAGGCTTGGGATTTTTGGTAGGGCTTACAAATTCCAGTGCCGGACTTAGCTACAACTATGGCAATTCCACTTCCGAAGGCCAACTGACACTTATAGATATAGATGGAGATGGCTACCAAGATAAAGTATATACCTCCGGCAACGGGATATACTACTGCAAACGTATCAACGGCAGCAATGGAAATTTTTCATACGATACAAAAAAAACTATAAAAAGTCTTTCGGGAGTAGGCTCTTTTATGAAAGAGAAATCACATTCTCATACATTATCAGAACAACTCAACTTTGTTGCATCAATAAATCTTTCAGAGACATGGACAAATTCATACACCGAAAACTATTTTTCGGATGTTAATGCCGACGGACTTCCCGATTTGGTGACACCAAAAGGCGTTTACTTTAACGATACCGATACTGCGGGCAATGTAAGTTTCCTTATGCAGCAAAATACTGGTGATGATAATGACAGTGTTGATATTATTACCACCAATCTTATGAACTGTGGTAGTATGATATATGATGGGGAGTTGAACGACAGCATATATTATAAGTCTACAATAGACCAAACGATAAGTTTAGATGTATCTACCGCTCAATTAGATTCACTTATTGGTGTTATGGTCAACTGTGGTTGGATTGTAGACTCAATAATACCATTTCAAAATTATTATAGCGTTACATTACATAACCTAAAATTGAATAAAGATTCTATTCGTTCAGACAGAGAACGTATGGTATCTATGGAAAACAGCGAGGCTGTAAAGGTGTGGGTGGCACCAGATTCCGGAGATGTATCGATCGAATCAACCATACGTATGTATGACCCAACAGGAGAAGGCCTAGAGCAATCCAGATATGCCGATGGAGTAAAATATACGGTTCAGCATGACAAAATAAACTACGCAGCTATAGATTCATCAACAACGACATTGCCATGTACAACCTCGGTAGCTATTTCTGAGCTAACAGGAATATTGCCAAAAACTTATACAAGTAATGATAC
>JAFWBF010000134.1 GCA_017507285.1 Bacteroidales bacterium
GTGCATGCAATTTGATTTTTTTGCTTTATCAACCACTTTGATTGACACTGCAAAATTACAACTACTGCCTGACACGGTGTCCACTTATGTCCATTTATGTCTACTTATGTCCATTTATGTCCACTTATTGTTTCTTAAATGCTGTAACTCAGTATATAGTTTTAGGTGGGTTAAGGCTTCGTTTCGTCGGACCAAAGACGAAGGTCGTAAGACGAAAGGAGGGCGGTAGCCGGTTGAATTGTCGGAACTACGGAGTTCCTTAAGACTACTAGTCCACGAGACTACTAGACAACAAGTGGGCAAAGCTGGTGAATTGTCGGAACTACGGAATTACGGATTTTTCTTTTATCTATCAAAAGTCGAAGGACGAAAGTCCGTAGTCTGTAGTCCGTAGTCTGTAGTCTGTAGTCCGTAGTCTTTATTCCTTGACCTTTTGACAAAAAAACAACTTGTGGCATTGCTACTAATGTTAAATAAACGGAATGATGATAAAAAAATATATTTCTGTAAGTGGTTTTTTATTAGATTGTTGTAAAATAAATTATATATTGTAACGTTAAATATTTCATGCAAATGTAATATTTGCATCTCGAAAAATGTATTATATATAGTATAACAACACAAATAATGATAGTAATAGTATAAATAATGAGATTTTGGATAAGATAAAAGTGTTCGATCAATTGCTGTTGAAGTATGAGTTGGCCATAAAAAAACGATGTTTTTTTTGGACGGGCGGCAACGAAAAGCGAGGTGAGGATGCTTACCAGGAAGTGTTGCGGGCCATGTGGGAACAGCTGCAAAAGGAAGATGTAAGCCTTGATGTTGACAACGCCGGATTATGGGTGATAAACATTACAAGGCGTACATTGCAGGCACGTTATAGTGGGGATGTAAAGGAGTGTAAGCTTACTAACGAGCATGTCAATTCCATTCGTGAGGCCGATGCCGATGAACGCAATGCCATCGAAACTGTAAACGAGCTGAAAGCATACCTTGGCCACAACGACAAGCTGTTGCTACAATACATCATAGATGGCTACAACAACAATGAAATTGCCATACTGGTGGGTGTAGAGCCCAACGCCATAAACCAGCGTAAGCATAGGCTTGTAAAAAAAATGAGAGAGATATATAACAAATTGTATAACAAATAAAAAAAATAGAAAAGAATATGACCGACAATGAAATGCAGGCCCTGATAGAGAAAGCTGCCAAGCAACGGGCTGCCGACGAGGCCCAACATATAATAGACCGACATACCAACGGCTATGGCCGATGGGCCAAGGAGGTGAAAAAGAAAATGCACCGCTCGGTAGCTATGGTGGCAGTGGTACTATTGCTCTTTACAATAGGGGTGGATACAATATCGTTGCATATAGCCACCACCACGACCACTATGCACAATGCCGTTGACGATATGGAACTCCAAAGCATGTATGCCGATGTGGAAACATTTTGCAACCTAGGTTGCTCTCACAGCGAAGTGATAGATATGATAATAGACTCTAAAACAATGATAGCATAAAAACAAAAACAGATAACAATAACGATTATGAAACATCTAAAAATAATACTATGCCTAATGGCACTATCGGTGGCACTAGGCCCATGGCAGCCTCTACACTGCCAAACCAAGCTCTACAACCAATACAAGCACCGTACCGATATAACGGTGGCATGTGCTATGGACTTTCCTATTACCGACAGCATTAAAACCGATATAACCCTTTCCAACCCAAAACACCCGACCACCTTTGGCCTATGGTAGAGGAATTCAATCTGGGTTTGGATAAAGAAAAAGTATATAACCGTTTTGGAAAGGAAGAAAGATATTCGTTTTATATGTATAGTGTGCATAAAGATGACATAAAGAAAAGCTATGGAGAAATAAAAACCGATGAAGATTATAAAAACATAGCAATATTGGTATACAATTATAATATAGGAACAATAGTAATTTTTCATGATATTGATACAAAAGAAATAGACCAAGCTATAGTTAGCTTTCTAACAGGTACATTGAAAGAACCCGAAAAGTTTCCATCTATTGATAACGCAAATAATAAAAAATAAATATTATAACAAATGAAGAAAAGAGTAATAACAAGAACAGTGCTGTTAACCGCAGCACTAGCCGGCACCATGTCATCGTGCCAAAAAGACGAATTTTCGTTTGGATACCTATCCAAGTTTCAACTAATTAGAAATATAGTAATCTTAAAAAACGAATATTAATATGAATACGTACAAATTAAAAAGATTGTTGATAATAGTATCAATAGTTATGTTAGGATTGTCAGATGGCGTTTCTGCCCGAAAAAATCGTTATCCATGCCCTACTTTTAACCTCAAACGACATGAGTTTGGATTGGGAGTTTCTA
>JAFWBF010000135.1 GCA_017507285.1 Bacteroidales bacterium
CCACAGCTTTGGGGCACGACGAATTATGTGCAAATATAAAGTCTTTGCCACCGGTTTCGCCCACTATTTTGGGATATGTTTTATAGTTGCCAATGTTGTCGCCTATTGTTTTCCAGAAGCTGTTGAATGTCTTGGTCGAACCGGTAAAGTGTACCCCTGCAAGGTGAGGGCTTGCAAAAGCCACCTTGCCTATGGTGGCGCCGCTGCCGGGAAGGAAGTTGACCACGCCGTCGGGCAAGCCGGCTTCCTTATATATCTTCATCAGCACATAGTTGGATAGTAGCGATGTGGTAGATGGTTTCCATATACAAGTATTACCCATAAGCACCGGACTCATACATAAGTTCGACGCTATAGAAGTGAAGTTGAAAGGAGTGATAGCAAATACAAAACCTTCCAACGGACGATATTCCACGCGGTTCAGTGTGCCGGCGTCGGATATAGGCTGGTCGGCATATATCTGCGAGGCGTAGTGTACGTTGAACTTAAAGAAGTCTATGGCCTCGCATGCCGAGTCTATTTCGGCCTGCATAGTGGTTTTGCCCTGGCCAAGCATAGTGGCGGCATTCATTTCATAACGATATTTTCCGGCCAGCAAAGCGGCAATCTTCATCATCACCGAGACACGGTCTATCCACGGCGTTTCGGCCCATTCTTTGTGAGCTGCCATAGCTGCATCGATGGCCATTTGGACTTCTTTTTCGCTCACTTTGTGGTAGCGTGCCAATACATGTTTATGGTCGGTGGGCATAACCACATCGCCCATATTGCCGGTGCGTATCTCTTTGCCTCCTATAATTATAGGTATTTCGGTAACTTCCGAAAGCAGTTTATCCATAGCCAGGCGTATGGCTTTGCGTTCGGCACTGCCCGGTTGGTAGCCTTGTACAGGCTCGTTGGATGGTTTGGGGAAAGTAAAAATAGCGTTATTCATATCTTATTATTTTTAAATTAATAATACGTTTTTTTACGCCTGCAAATATACATATTATATTTCATTTATCGATAGATGCAGACATATTTTCTTTATTTTTTTGGTCAATACATTTATTTACAAGAAAATAAAAATACATCCTTCAATGTTAAAAACACCTTTTCAAACAAGTTGAAGATGAATTATGTTTAATGTTTTTGCACTATTTAATGGTTTTCACCAATAGTTTTTCGGGCTGTTGCCCTCCCAATATTTCCCGTTTGTAGCACGAAGATTTTCCCTCGATGGCCAATAGTCGAAAGAACGATGTTTTGATGATTATTTACAAACCCTCCAAGGTTCTCCAGAGAACCCTCCAAGGTTCTTCAGAGAACCCTCCAAGGTTCTCCCGAGAACACTCCAAGGTTCTCCGGAGAAGACTCCAAGGTTCTCCGGAGAAGACTCTAATGTTCTCGAGAGAAGACTCTAATGTTCTCGGGAGAAGACTCTAATGTTCTCTGAAGAAGACTCCAATGTTCTCGGGAGAAGACTCGAACGTTCTCGAGAGAAGACTCGAATGTTCTCGGGAGAAGACTCGAACGTTCTCAGAAAAAGAGTGCATGCTTCTCAAACTACCTCTCCAAAGGTCTTTTTTTGACAATAAAAAAACGTTACACTCTCCATCGAGATGTGTAACGCTTTGCAGGCCGTAACGCTGCTTTGTGTTAGTTCACTTTTTTGAAATATACCGTATCCCAAATATCCGCTGTCAGGCTATAATAATGGAAATTGTCCAATATCTTCAGCATCTGCTCGTCATCGTCCAATATAAAACGATGCTGACGTGTGTAGCCTGATGGTAACGATAGGCTCATCACATTGTTATCGACTGTATAGGGAATGTTTGTAAATAGATTTCCTATCGACATATTTCCGTCGTTGTCAAACACCAGTTCTATAGCCTGCGGTGTAGGGTCTAGCATGTTCACAGTTTTAACCTCAGTCCATGTTGTACCCGAAAGCACATCGGTTTTCTCCTTCTTGCAGCTGCCAAGTACTATTATTCCTCCAACTGCCAATGCCATAAATATGGCTTGAAATTTTAATTTTTTCATGATTGAATCAGTTTATTTATTGATTAATTGTTTGTTTGAAAAACGTTGCAAAGTTACTACTTTTTTTTTAATTGACCAATACTTCTATCTATTTTATTTGAAAAAAAATTATTGCACAATAGGTGCAATGCTGCGGCAGCACTGCAATATTGCTTTTTGGACATTGGGCAAAACTTCCGTTTCGGTTGGTTGTTACATTATCACTTTCGAAAACGAAAAGGTTTTCCTTTCAAGAAAGTCAAACAATTGTAATGTAAAATTAAAAAGAAAGTTTTATGAAAAAGAAAAAAATTACTTGGTGCGAGAGCAAAGTTCTGAGAGCAGTAGCGGCAATAATGTTTATGTCGGCAGCCGTAGAACATAGTCAGGCACAATCAGTAACTATTATCAACAAAATGCCTACCGACGAAGAAGACATCATGGCTGTATATACCGGTGGCAATGGCGACAGCAACGTTTCGATTATCTTCCTGGAGTCGTCGCCACAATCTTTCAACAGTCCCGACCTACCACGCTTCAGCATTGTAGGCAAACAAAAGCAGTACTACCTTGGTATAGGTGGTTATGTCAAAGCCACAATGGGCATGGATTTTGAAGGAGCCCTAAACAGCCCAACCTATTTTACACCTGCCAACATCAGCGTACCCGGCGTGCCGGGCAATGGTGCCAAGCTGCATTATAGCGTAGCCACCACCAATTTGTTTATGCACTTTGTGGGTATGCCCGGTAGCGACAATCGCTTTTCGGCCTACGTCAACGCCAACTTTACCGGTGAGGGC
>JAFWBF010000021.1 GCA_017507285.1 Bacteroidales bacterium
AAATTCCACGTTTCAGTAAAATAGAAGAATTCTTCTTTAAACTTTTGCGTTGTTGACTTCGTCGAAGTTGCTATCGCTCGGAATAACTAATGCAAGCATTGCTCTTCTCTCGCTTAATCGCAACTTTACGTTTTTTGCTGAAATCTTTCTATTTCTTTTGATTGAGTATAGTTGGTTTACAAGATTGAAAAAGAAATGGAAAGATTGGAATAAAAATGCAAATCATCCGGATGTCAAAATTAGACATCGTTTTGGCTTACAACAACCTTTGCATTTAGGATGAAAAGAGAGGGACCGCAATGTGTGTGTTGCAGTCCCTCTTTGTTTAGCAGCTTATAAATCTATTTTGAGTTTTAGGCTCCATACTCTGCCAAATGAATAGAAAACTTGTACATCATCGGGATTAACCTCAATGTTTTCGGGGCCTACATTGGTTGGATTCCATGCCTTTTCTATATTGTATGAATTTAATACATTGTTTATAGTTGCAATTAAAGTCATATTGGTTTTTCCAACATTGAAGTTGTATGCCATTCTTAAGTCGAGATATCCTTGTGTAGGTATTTCCCATGGTTGCGACAATTTCATTTCCTTTCCTAACGAAAGATTTCCTCCCGAAAATGAGTAGTAAGCATAATTTCTGTCGTACAAAATATAGTTCATTCCTATTCTTAGGTTGTCGAATGGGATAAAGCAAATGTCAAAACTTGCTGTTGTTTGTGCCGAACCTCCCACATTTATGCCTTTGGTGTCGATAATTGCGTAGGCATGGTTGTCTGCTCCCGGAGTTGTTATTTCGCCTTCGGGAGTGATGGCATTGCCATACACATCGTAGGCCCAGCCTTTCACATTGCCGCTGTCCCATTTCCAATCGCCTATTGATAGCATGGCTCCCAATTCCATCCGGCGGCATGGCTTCGACTTAATGTCTAGTTCAATTCCTACATGTCGTGCGTTTACCCCCAACATATTCATATAGTAATATTCGCCATTGCTCAGCCTGCCACTTTTGGTCATCGTTTTGTCTATCCATTCAATGAAATAGCTGTTTACATTAATGGTAAAATATTTGTTTCTAAATCCATAGCCCAATTCGGCCGATGCTGCTTTTTGATTTTTTGCATCTTTGTTTATAGCATTGCTATTGTTGGCAGACATAAATACACCGCCCTTAAACATAGGGGCTCTTGAGATGTAGCCGGCATTAAAAAAGATGTTACTTTTTTTATTGATGTTGTAGTTTATTCCGCTCTTGGCATTTCCGCCCCAAAAGTTTTGTGTTTCAGATCGTGCATTTTGTTTGTCATAATAAAATCTGTCGTAACGCCAATAGTTGTTATAGTTCAGTGTTCCCGAAGCAAAAGCTGTTATTTTGTTTTTGGTGTATTCTAGTTGGGCAAATACACCTTCTTGCATAACGTGACTGTCGTAGTCGCGAAATACAATGTCTCCCACTCCCAATTTTTCATTCGCCCATTCTTCGGATGTAACTGCCTCATTGTTTTCTGCCAAAACATTGCTTCGGTTGGGGTCTATGTAGTAGTTGCCACCATATAAGTCAATTATTTTGTTGGTATGTATACCTTTGAAGTAGCGAAAGTCAATGCCAACATATAGATCCAAACAGTTTAAGAAATTGGTGTTGAAGGTGGATATGAATCCATAATTGTCTTTATCTCCAATACTTTGAGCCATTACTAGTGCCGAACCATTAGTTGCGGTGGCATTGATGTCGTATGCTTTGGCATAGTCAAAAGTGCCGTGGTCTGTTATGAAATTTTCATTCAATATTCCGTTTATTACCGGTTGCCATGCCGTCCAATTGTAGGTACTGCTATTTACATTGCCCGAATATCCGTGGCCTCGTCCCCACGAAGCGTACACACTTGTCGAAATCATTGATTTTTCGTCTATCTGCCAAGTATGGTTTATGGTTAGTATCGGTTTGTGGTATTCGTTGTATTTTGTTGTTTTTCGTTGACCCAAATTGTCAAAGCCGTAATCGGGATTGTAGCGTGTCCAATGCATATCTCCGTTGTAGAGGTGCTTTACTCGTTCCCATTC